>JBCCFC010000327.1:0-11089 GCA_039029935.1 Chloroflexota bacterium | reverse complement strand
GTATATACACCAACCCGCAGCGCACTCAGGTCAAAGATTTATCGACGATACTGGCGGACAAAGATGAGCATGACTGGCAGACATTAAATGAGCTACTGACAGGTCCGCTGGATAATAGGTTGCAAGAAATAGGCCACGAAACTGACCAGCTTAAGCAGACAATGGCAAGTCAAGATTATTTTATATCGAATTTGCAGCCAATTCTACCCAAATTATTGCAAGAAAGTATCAAGCATTCAAAAGCCGAAATCATTGAAATTCTCCATCCAATTATAGGCCAGTTGATTGCGCGCATGATGATAGAGGCCGTGCGCAATCTGGCGGAACGGATTGATGAGCATATGCGCCGTGTCCTCAATGTGCGGGCCGTGTTTTCACAATTCTGGTCAAGCGTCCGTCCTGCACAAACGACACCAGGAGCTGTTTTCTCATCAGCAGTACCGCTTTCTGATAGCCAGGAGTCGCCAGAGTCGCTTTTGGCATTTCATATTTCAGAAATATTTCTTATTCATTATGATACAGGATTACTGTTACGACATGTGTCGAATGATGCAGATATATCAGCCACTTTGACAGGTGATTTGGCAGGTGACCTGACAGGAGATTTGGCAGATGAAGCGCAACAAGAAGCGGTTGAGGCTGTGGATGACTCTGGGGATGACTCTGGGGATGACTCTGATGTCATCAGTGGCATGTTGACGGCAATTCGTGATTTTGTACACGATGCTTTTGGTGAGGGAGAGTCGTTGGATAACAATCTCAATGAAATTCAATACGGCATGAAGCGTATTCTGTTAGAGACGGGGCAGTATGCGTATTTGGCTGTCGTCTTGGATGGACTAGAACCTGCGACCTATCGTCACCACATGCTCGAAACCTTGTCGCAGATTGAAGAGGCGTACGCAGACGTGCTACGCACCTATAATGGCGATTATGCGCTGTTGGCCTCTGCGCAATGGAACCTTGATGAGTTACTTGACATGGCGATGTCACCCCATTAAGGCGTTTCTGACAAAAAAAGTGTCAGGTGAATCGTGTTTTCATACAGATTTGATATATCAAACCCCTACGAGTACTTGGTATATTCATTTCGAGAAATTGCCTAACTGCTCATAAAATCGGGATACCTCATCTACCACCGCATCCAGTATGGCCGCCCCCTCATCCGCACTCGCCACTCTGGGGTCATCCGAATAGCCTGTACCCGCCGCCCATGCACCATGAATTTTCACCTTCACACCCGCACCGACATTGACAGCACTCAACACATCTGCCTCAACTGCCTGTGTCTCTACCATCGCCTCAGTATCGACCAAATCAGGGCGCAACGCCAACATCATTGACGTTTCAAAGCGGCCTGCGTGACCAGGAATGCGTTCACTGGGAATGATGCCTTTTTCGACCAATGCTGGGCGCGCAATATCCCAGTAGGAGCCAGTGGCGATGGTGACGGGATGGCCGAGTCGGTGGGTGAAGTCGAGGCCGATGAGGTCGTTGCTCTCCATATTGCCACCATGCCCGTTGAGGATCACCAGCTTCTTGAAGCCGCTCAAGACTAGCCCTTCTAGCACGTCAATCACCGAGGCAATGTAGTTTTGGCTAGTGAGAGATAGTGTGCCTTCAAAGGGACGATGGTGATGTGAGTTGCCATAGCAGAAGACAGGTGCAACCAACACATTGGCATTGGCCTTTTCCGCCGCGCGCTCTGCCACTGTACCGCAGAGTAGCGTATCTGTGATGATGGGCATGTGAGGGCCGTGCTGTTCAACCGCCGCTGTTGGCAAAACGGCAATTGAGTCTGGCGCAATCGCCGCAATTTTGTCTCTGGTCAATTCACCCAATAATACAGTCATGTGTTATTCATCCTCAATTAAAACGACCATCTCATCCTCTTCGACAACAACGACATCGCCATGATAGAGTTTGCGCCCGCGTCGTGTCTCGGCCTCGCCATTGACCTCGACAAAACCGCTTTGGATTAGCTGTTTGGCTTCACCACCTGTACGCACGACTTGCGCGAGTTTGAGAAATTGGTCTAGTTTGATAAATTCTTGTTCTGTTGGTTGTGTCATAAATTATGTTTTATCCGTGCTATGTTGTAAAGCGATACTGCATTGCGCCCATCTCATTAGGCTGATAATGCCCATAGACAAGTTGTGAACCTGAATTCAGCACCAACGGGACTAGCTCAAAGAGGTCATCGACCAAAGGATACGATTTTAGCTCCGATAATGGAATCCACTCCAGCGTTCCTTCGTTTGATTCAATCACTGTACGCGTAGGGCTTTCGCCTGTAAACACAAACATCATCACGCCACGCAAAGGGTTCTCTGGCGAAAAGCCAATATCGATATTGACCACACCGCGTAGTGATAGGGTGCATCCTTCAATGCCTGTCTCTTCCGCAACTTCACGAATTGCCGACTGATAGACATCTTCGCCAGCCTCAATATGCCCACCTACACCATTATATGCACCTGCCCACTTTTTGCTGGACGCCCCCTTGAGCAGTAATACCTCTTGTGCTTGTGTATAGGGGTTCACACTTGTCAAAAAAATCAACGTGCGCGGCACTGTCTGATAACGTACTTTCGTCCCAGAAGTCCCCTGTTGTGATGCTTTCATTAATTTTCAGCCCTTCAGCCTTTCAATTTTTCAACTTTTCACAAATTCAACCATCTCGACCGTCACCTCATCCAAATACGCCTCATCCACATCCGCACCGTTACCAAAGCCAGTCGGCACGGTCAGCGTACTATCATCGTTGAGCGTAAATGGATTATGCACAATGTCACGTGGAAAATAGCGGCTGTTGGCACTGATGTCACCGGGAATCGTGAAGTTGGGCAGGCTTGCGAGCGCAACATTGGCGGCACGACCGATGCCCGTCTCCAACATACCGCCACACCACACTGGCACATCCGCTGCCATTGCCTGATCATGCACACTTTTTGAGGCCGTGAAACCACCCAAACGCGCTGGCTTGATGTTGATGATGTCACAGGCGTCTAGCTCTAATGCCCAGCGCGCATGTTCGGGCGACACAATGCTCTCATCCAAGCAGAGCGGTGTCTGTAGTTGTGGCTTGAGCTTGGCGTGGTCAAAGATGTCGTCATGTGCCAGCGGTTGCTCGACCAGCAGCAGGTTGAACTGGTCCAGTTGCGCCAGATGCAGACCATCTTCGAGGTGATAGATGCTGTTTGCGTCCACCTGCAATACAAGGTCCGGCCACGTCTCGCGCACAGCCCGTGTCGGCTCAATGTCCCATCCCGGCTTGATCTTGAGCTTGATGCGCGCATAGCCATCAGCCAGATAGTTGCTCACCACTTGCAACAGCGTGTCGATATCCTTCTGGATGCCTACGCTCACACCAACAGGAACCGTATCACGCGTCCCACCCAACATCTCCTTGAGACTTTGCTGCTGCATCCGCCCCAGCAAATCCCATACCGCAAACTCTAGCCCTGACTTGGCAATGCGATTGGCGCGTACCTTTGCCAATGCGCTGTCAACATCAGCGGGTGTCTTGATGTCAGTTTCCAGCAGCATTGGCACAAGAAATTCTTGCTGGATTGCCCATACCGTTGACGTGTTCTCTTCATTGTAGAAGGGGCTTTGACCGACAGCCGACTCACCCCAGCCGACCTCACCGTCGTAGTCCACGCGAACGATGATCGCATGGCTACCCAATTTACGCCAGCCGCTGGTTTCAAAGGGGCTGACATAGGGCAGGCTAATTTTGCGTAATTGTATGCGTTCTAGTTTCATGGTTACTCGTTAGATACTTTCTGGGTCAACACCCATGTTACGTAGCAATTCAGCATATTTCGCTGCACGTTGACGTTCCTCTTGAGCTAGCTGTGCCTGCTGTCTTGCACGTTGACGTTCCTCTTGAGCTAGCTGTGCCTGCTGTTCTGCTCGTTGACGTTCCTCTGCAAACAACTGCGCCTGCTGCTCTGCCCGTTGGCGTTCTTCTTCCACCAACTGCGCCTGCTGCTCTGCCCGTTGACGTTCCTCTGCAAACAACTGCGCCCGTTGCTCTGCAAGCCGCTGCGCTTGTTCAGCACGTTGACGTTCTATTCGCACCATCCGACGCGCCTGTCTGGCGTTAGCCGCTTCGCGTTGAAACTCAATCAAGACATAACCCTGATAGACTGGATCATTGACCAACTCTCGTAGTGGTGGCAACTCATACAGGTCTTCAATGCGGAACTGAAAGCCGGGCAGGACCGATGAACGGATGATGCCATCAACCGCAACCATTTCGCGGTATTGCCCCGTGGCAGGGTCCAGTTCATAAAAAGCCATGTGACGGTCTTCCTGATCATCCAGAATGAAATACTCGCGGACACCTGCATATTCATACTCGCCATATTTTGTCACTGTATCGCGTGTAATTTCGCTGGGCTTGGAGTCAGACAGCGATTCAATACAGATATCGCAAATGCCTTGATAGGTGCGGTCGTCCATGTGCGCTTGGTTAGGGTTGGTATGCAGTATAATGCCCATATCTGGTTTGCGTGTGGCCGACCCTGTGGCGGTTGGAAAGCGAAAACTCAGTTCAAGGTTGATAATCATGGCGATTGGATAATTACGCAGATATTGCTCAATCAGGATAAAGAACCATTGATATTGATGAGATTGGATAATTTTTGCCATAGGTACTTCCTGTAAGATGCCATTTGACCATTCGTACTTAACGTCTGGGTGTTCATGATACTCTGCCCAATAGACGGCCTCAGAGATGACTTTGCCATCTTCGGAGCCATCTTCGGATGCTGGGTTGCCATTGGTATAAAATCCGTTGGTATAGGTTTGCATTTTGGCGAGTATGTTTGCCGGATTATCAATAGGGGGTTGATAGTTTTTGATAGTGGGGTTGACTTCTGTTTCGTCTATTTCAATGTGGTCGATTGTTTCGGTATAATTCATGTTTTATACTCCATCGCTAAAAATAATCGCATACGACACCCAAGTGACGGTTAGTATATCATATGTTCCAGATACAAAAAAACGCTGTGTTGAACATGTCGAACACAATTATTTTGGGGATTGACAAATTCAGGAATTGTGGGTATAATTAAAAACGGAATGAACGTTCATTCTTGAATTGATTAATTAAATTAGAAATAGCATGGACAAACGAAAAGCAATCCTAGACGCAACAGCCAAGCTGATCAACGAGCATGGCCTACAAAATACCCCGATGTCGATGATCGCCAAAGCAGCCGATGTCGGTGCGGGGACCATCTATCGTCACTTTGCCAATAAAGACGAACTGGTCGTGGCTGTCTACACATCGCTGTTGGCAGATTTAGATAGGGTTCTCTCTGATTTGATCGATATGGAATCGCTGTACACAGGACCTGTGAAAGTGCGGTTCTTTTTGTATTGGCGAAAATTTTTTGAATATCATCAAGCACATCCGGAACAAACCAACTTGCTTGTCTTCCTGGGCATGTCGCCCTATATCAAGGAATTGATCAAAGATATTCCCAACCAGAGTACAGAGGTTTTCTACAAAATCTTGATGGATGGTCAGGCTGAATTGCTCATCAAATCAAATGTTGAGATCGAGGTCTTAATCAAATACATCTTGGGTGGCATGACCAACATTGCCAGACAGAATGAAGGCAGATTATCTGACGAGATGGTCGAGCGCATTATTCAAATGGCTTGGGATGGGATTAAAGCGTAGGTTGGGAAGTCGGTATTCGATGAGACAGTGGTTAGTAGCTCGGTGAAGACTTCCAGGAAGAGGTGATTGAGACGAGACATGTCAGAGTGAGTACCCCCCTTCCTAGAAGTTGGGGATTACTCACTCACATCGTATTTTAGGTTATGCGGAATGAACATTCCTTCCGTTTTTTATAAAGCAATTAAAGGGTTATATCAAAAGGAACAACTATGAACACAACGCTAAACGGTCAGCCGTTTACGTTTGACCCGCATCCGACGGCAACAGCGGTCGAGGTCATCCGTGAAGAGGCGGGATTAACAGGGACAAAAATATCCTGTGGTGGTGGTATCTGTGGTGCGTGTACTGTGTTGGTCGATGGCGTACCCACCTGTAGCTGTCTGATGCCAGCCAACCACATGGAAGGCAAAGCGATTCAGACGATTGAGCAGCATGGGCGCGATAATCTTCATCCGGTGCAGAAAGCGTTTATGGCAAACGAAGGGTTGCAATGTGGCTTCTGTACGCCTGGATTTGTCAACGAGGGGATTGCCTTTTATGAAAAGTGGCGTACTCAACATGGGGATGGCGAACGACCAGAGCCATCTCATCATGAGGTTGCGCTGGCGATGGGTGGTCATCTCTGTCGCTGTGCCGCCTATGTGGGTATTTACGCATCCATTCAGCAGGCATGTGCTGGCAAATTTGATGATGCTTCCGTTGAGGTGACGGCGGCATCTGTTCCAAGAATGGATGCATTGGAGAAGGTCACGGGTGAGGCCAAATACACGGTTGACATCAAGATGGAAGGGCAACTAGAGGGCAAGATTCTGCGCTCGGCTCATCCTCATGCCAATGTCAAGTCAATTGATAGCGCGGCAGCAATGGCACTGGATGGCGTTGTGGCCGTAGAAAACCTGATGGATGGGCGTCGAGTACGCTATGTCGGTCAGCCAATTGCAGGTGTGGCAGCGGTCGATGAGCGCACAGCAGAGGCGGCACTCAAGTTGATTAAGGTTGACTATGAGGTGCTACCAGCCGTTATTGGCATTGACGCGGCTATGCAGCCGACATCACCAGAGGTTTTTGCTGACGATAAAAGCAATGTGCCTAGTTCAGCAGAGGGGTTTACCTTCCGGGGTACATGGCAAAACAACGTGCGTCGGACATCTGTTAAGCCCACCACTTGGCGTCCCGCGGCAGCACGGCGGAAGGTAGCCCATGCGCAGAAAAATCGCCCAAACAATGTTGTCGCTGAGACCTATCGCAACGAGCAACAAGTACACAATACACTAGAGCCACATGCAACGGTTGCCTATTGGGATGGTCCTGATAAATTGGTGACACATGTATCGAGCCAAAGTGTGCATGCGCTACGCAAAGAATTGGCCGAGCATTTTGATCTGGACAAAGAGCAGGTGTCAGTTAATAGCCAATATATTGGTGGCGGGTTTGGTGGCAAAGCCGGAATGTATAATGAGACGATTGCGGCGGTGACCTTGGCAAAGTGCGCCAACGCACCTGTCCGTGTCGCCAATGATCGCATCGAGGAACTGAGCTACTCTGCACTGCGTCCTGGGGGTATCACAGAAGCGGCCATTGTCACAAGTGATGATGGCGCACCCGAAGCACTGACACTCAATGCTTTTGGGGATGGTGGTGTCGCCATTGGTACACTCACGGCAGGACTCTATGGCTTTATGTCGCCACGTGTCCTGCGCGATCTGGAAGATAGTAGCGTGGTTAACAACGCAACCGCTGGCACAGCATTTCGTGGACCAGATGCCCCCCTCACCTTCTGGGCAATGGAGCAGTTGCTGGATGATGCGGCGCAACAACGAAACTTGAGTCCAACCGAGATGCATCGTCAATGGAAACCCAATCATGAGATTCGCTACCGTCTACTTAACTGGGTGGAAGCGATTCCCGCATGGCAGGAGCGGGGCAGTGATGTAGCCAGCGATAACGGACGGTTCAAGCGTGGTTTGGGGTTATCGATGCCAAGCTGGATGTTTATCTACAATCCCGATGTACAGGTGACAGTCAGTTCGTCGCCAGCAGGCATTAAAGTCAGCAATGCCACACAGGATATCGGTAACGGCACTCGTACCTCACTTTCAAAAGCTGTTGAGGACTGTTTGGGCATTGACCGCCATGAGGTGATTATCGAAATCGGGCGGGCAGACCTCCCATTGGGACCTGTGGCTGGTGGTAGCCAGGTGACAACGTCTGTCTACCCAACAACTTATAAAGCAACGGAAGAAGTGCGGGACCATTTGGTCAAAGAGGCTGGGTCTAAGCTAGGATTGAAAAACGTAAAGGCTACCAAAGGTGGTGTCAACCACGCTGATGGCTTTACGCCTTGGTCGGATATTCTTGCCAAGGCCGAACGATTTAGCTATACAGACAAGCGCGGTACAGAGCGTGGACCACTGGGGTTTAGGTTAAATTTATCGGGCGATGAAGATGCACCTGCGCTGGGTATGCGCCTCGGCCATGCCGCCATTGTAACCGAGATCGAGGTCGATACACGGCTTGGCAAAATTCGCCCGACGCGTGTGTGGAAGAACATCGCGGTGGGCAAAATCTTTGTACCAGAGCTGGCACGCAGCCAAGTATACGGTGGTGTTATCCAGGGGCTGGGCTATGCGCTCTATGAGCAGAAACAGTATGACTTGGAGACAGGGTTCACATTGAGTAGTAACATGAACGACTATCGAATTCCGGGCATCGGTGATGTGCCAGAGATTGTGGTTGACTTTGATGAAAAGGGCTATGAGGAAATTCGTGGTCAGGGCATTGGTTTGGCCGAATTGGCGACCATTGGCATGGCTGCATCGGTGGGCAATGCCGTCTATCACGCCACAGGTTGGCGACCGTTGAAAACACCAATTACACCAGCGGATGTGCTTACTGGACTCCAAGGCATGAAATCTCAGGAGGTGGCGTAATGTTGAATGTTGTTACCACAATAGAAGAGGTCAAAACGGTTTCAACTGCCGATAGTGAAATTCGTGCAGGTGGTACAGATTTGCATGACCGTTACCGCGCAGGTGTCTCATCAGGGACTATTGTCGATATCCACAAGCTCGATTTTGATGGCTTTGTACAGAATGCGGACGGTTCCGTTACGATTGGTGCAAACGTGAGCATTGATGATGTTGGGCAAAACCCACTAACCGCAGAAGGCTATGGTGCGCTGGCAAAAGGTGCCAACGGCTTGGCAACGCCACAGATTCGCTGGGCAGCGTCCTTTGGTGGGAGCCTCCTCCAGAAAACACGATGTTGGTATTTCCGACATCCAGACTTGCCTTGCACCAAGAAGGGTGATGATGCCTGTGGTGGCCGTGAAGGGCATCACCCCAACGGCGTTGTCTTTGATCAAGGCGGCTGCACCCATGCACACGCCTCGACCTTGGCAACCGCGCTGCTCATCTACAACGCCACCATTCGCACCAGCGAACGCGAAATGCCTATCGCTGATCTCTATGGTGATGGCTCGGCGCATGACCATGATCATCTGCTCAATGAGGGTGAAGTGTTGACCCATGTGACGCTGCCAGCACCCGTTGCTGGTGAGAAAACCGCCTACTTCCGCTCCATCAGCCGTTTTGAAGCAGAATGGCCGATTGTCGAATGTTCAGTGCGACTCGTGGTCGAGGATGGCACGATTACCGAGGCGGGTGTCGGTGTCGGCGGTGTATCACAGATTCCGCTACGTTTGGCAAATGTAGAGGCAGCACTGGTTGGGCAACCTGCCAAACAGGAAACGCTTGAGGCCGCAGCACAGGTATCCGCTGAGAACGCTAATCCGCTGCCACAATCTGCGTGGAAGGTTGAGATGATGGTGGGGACGATTTTGCATACGTTGGAATTGGCGTTGGGGGACTAAGCAAAGAACAGTCAGTAAGTAGTGCCATTTTACAAAAAAAGGCCAAGCATATGGCTTCATACCACATCTTGGCCTTTTTGCATTCTTAGCTTTTTCGTATTTGATTTTGTTATGTATTTTGCAGCACACCAAATACATGCTAAGGTTTGTGTTGGAGACCATTTGGTGATGTACCATTATCTTCAATGGTTTTCAATTGTCTGTAGGTAGTCCTGAATTTCATCAGGTGAAAGCCCTTCCAGCCTTTCGTCAAGAGAGAGTCCCGCCAACCTTTCGTCAGGCGAAAGTCCTTTTAGTCGTTGCGCTGGCGAGAGATAGGATAATATGCTATCAACCGATAGTCTGCCTTTTGCCATCAGTCTTGCAAAAATATCATCAGCGGAAAATTGGGACAATAAATTATCTATACTCAAACTTTTTAAAACTGTTTGGACAATGCCTTCTTGCATCTTTGTATCATTCATAAAACTTGGCAACTTGTGCATAAAATGATCTTTTTGAAATTGTTCCATTGTGTACGCCATATGTAATCCCTCCAATCCATAAAATTCAAATACTTTGTCAATCACTGAACTCATTGTCTCTAACTTGGACCCTGACAGGCTGGTATGATATTGGTTGAGTCCATATTCAATATTCTCTTTGACATTGCTAAAGAGATTCCAAAGAGCATTACGCTTTGCCTTGGCAACACGGCTCAACACAATGACGCGGACGGTACGTTCACCCCATATTATATCATACACACCTTTTTTCACCCGTTTATTTGGGTTGTTCTTCATAAACTCTCTGGGGTATCGTGTACAGATGGCATAGAGTTGAAATTTGTCTCTGGGTGGTAGCTTGTTATCATCACCACCTGACAAAATTTTGCGATAGGCAGCATAGTGATTGATCAGTTCCTCTATTGTCCACACATTCAACGATTCGCGCAAAGATTTATAGCTGACAAGGTTATATGTGTTTAAGTTGTCGAGGCCATCAGGCAATGGTGCGGGGTATTTGCCGGGCTTGGTATTGAGAATCAAAAGATCGAGAAACTGCTCTTGGACGGACATGTCCTGTTCGCGCTGAATTTCAAATGGGTAATCGGAAAAATTACCTTCAACGGCAAGGCCAAACGAACGATGCCAGTCGATGTTGGTTGGGCCAGTTGGCATGATTGTGTATCCCCTGAATATAGAGTGAAGTATACTCGCTGTTATGCCTAGCGTTAGAAAGGGTTTAACTAATATTAAACCACACGCGTCCACCTATTTTAACCAGCTTTTGCTCATCCACTTGATCGAACATAATACTATTATCAAATGATGGAGATGTGGAACCGATGATAAATATCGAACTAACAACGATAGCGAAATAAAGTAAGACACGAACTATGGTTTCTTTGATAGAAATATGCATCTTTAAATACCTCCTGAAAAATTCAAATAAAGTATATGGGAAATGTGCTTTATATAGCTTCTGATGAAGTATAAGTGTTTTTAATAAGCTTTATTCGATCCTTTGTCTAATTTATT
>JBCCFC010000326.1:0-11100 GCA_039029935.1 Chloroflexota bacterium | reverse complement strand
CGGCGGCCTTGAAGCCAGCCAGTTAATCCCCATATAGCCTTCAAATTTTACGAGAAATCTTGCCGCCATATCCGGCGGTGCGGATAAGTTTTTGTTTTATTTGGAGAATATGTATGTCCAACGAAGAAGCGACGCGCCCACCGGAAGAAGAGCAACAAACCCAGGGTGTGGAGCAGGAGGCCGTTGAACAGGCCTCGTCCGTGCTGCTGCAAATCGTGCTGATAAAGAAAATACCGCCATCGACCAACAGACGGTAGACATTTTGGAGAAAAACGCGGCGGTCCGCACCGATGATGCAATGCAGACAATTGCCATCGACCACAAGGTCAAATGATTGATTGGGTAGGATGTTAGGTTGGGTCAGGTCGTGGACAAGATAGGTGATTTTATCAACATACTCCGGCGTATCTGCCAGCTTTTCCTTTGCCCAATCAATGGCTGTTTGCGAGATGTCAACGCCTGTGACGTGGTAGCCTCGTTGTGCTAGCCGTCGTGTATAGTTGCCTTCGCCACATCCCAGTTCTAAAATATGTCCACTCGTGGGTATCTGCTTGACCGAAAAAAGCCGCTCCATCCAGATATGTCCATGAGCGATGCGGACATTCCCACCCCAACCATCCCAGCCATTAGCACGGGCTTCCTGAAATTTTCTATCGTGAACCAGATAATCGGCATTCATCTGTCGCTCCTTAAGATACCGAACTGTCATTCCTGCGAAGGCAGGAATGACGTGCTTTGAGGTTTTATTAGAACCTCGAAATTTGTTTTGGCCCCACATCGACCGCCAACGCCAGCGCATCAAAGCTCTGTTTCATCAACCTCAGTTTGACATCCATCACAGAGGGTTCATCCCACAGATTATTGAATTCACCCGGATCAGCGTCCAAGTCATAGAGTTCACCGACCTCGTGTTCATGATAGACAGACAATTTATACTGTGTATCGCGAATCATGGTCCCATAGCTCCCATTGAAACGAGCGTTGGCATCAGGATTGAGCGCACGATAATATTCACAGCGCACGGTATCACGGTGATGGTCGGGGTGGTCGGTTTGGGTTAGATGAGGCAGTAGCGAGCGACCTTGCATCCGTTCGGGGATGGGCAACCCAGCAAGCGCAAGTAACGTTGGGGCGACGTCTGTTAGCTCGACAAGGGCATTGCGCACGATACCTTGGCGAAACTGGCCGGGCCATGAAAAGATGAGCGGGACACGCACCAGCCCTTCATAGAATCGACAGCCTTTGGCAACCAGCCCATGATCGCCCAATGTTTCTCCGTGATCGCTCATAAAGATGATGACCGTATTCTCTCGTTGCCCTGTCCGCGCCAACGCTTCCAGCATCCGTCCTACGTTGTCATCAATGAGTTCAATCATGGCGTAGTAGGCGGCTTGGATATGTTTGGCATTGAACTCATGGGGATGGCGACAGAGGTTTTGAAAATCAACATCAGCGAGGTTTGCCTGTGTCGCGACATCGCTTTCACGGAACAACGGTCCGGACATGGCATCAATATCAAAGCGGTCCAAATAGGATTGTGGCGGGTCAAAGGGTGGGTGTGGGTCAAACATGTTCACACTCATCACCCAAGGATTCCCTTGTTGTACCTCCATAAACTCAATGGCTTTGTCCGCACACCACGTCGTCTGGTGCAGCTCAGGTGGAATCTGTTCAGGATGCTCCAGCATCTTGCCCAAACTGTGACCTTGTTCTCGCAGCCAATCCGCATAGGCATGACCCGCCTCCCAATGATCATGCACACCGTGACTCCATGCAAACATCTCATAGCCATCATGCTGTGGACGTGGCTCAATCCGTCCATGCGCACCCGCCAAGTGCAGTTTGCCCGACAGCCCACCCGTGTAACCAGCATCGGCCAACAGTGCCGTCACTAGGGGTGCGGCCTCGGCCCATGCCTCATTGCCATTCATACAGCCATGCACACTGCTCGGATACATGCCCGTCAAGAAGCTGGCGCGGCTGGGTGTGCAGATAGGGCTTTGACAGAAAGCATGGGTAAAGGCAACCCCTTCGGCCACCAGCTTGTCGATATTGGGTGTATGCACATGTGGATTGTTGAGCGCACCGATAGTGTCATAGCGTTGCTGGTCGGTGCAAACCCAGAGAATGTTTGGTCGTGTGTCTTTATTCATGGTGTATCCTTTGATGTCTGCAATCATCTAGCCATTCTGCTCACGCAATGGTACAGTTGAGCTTTGCCTTCCCTGTTGCTGCGTAGCCGCTTTCTTGATCGAAATCATCCAAATAATTCATCTCCGGCCTCAAATCCCAACGGTACTGATTGGGCGGATTGGTCTGCTTTGCCCATCCACACAATACATCATTATCGGCACGTTTGGCCGCCATCGTCGCCGCAATCTCATCCACATCCCAGCCGTCCAACACCCGCGCCATCAACTCGCTGCGAATCTCTTGACAATCAGCGTCACCTGCACGGTCCACCCGTTCCTCTGGGTCCTTGGCTAGGTTAAATAGTTGTGGTTCAAAGCCGTGATAATAGACAAGTTTCCACTCATTGAGGCGAATCATGCGTTGATAGGTCTTGCCACCAACCGCTTCCGGCACATACTCATCGGCGCAATACTCCGAGAAAGCGACATCTTCCCACGCTGGCACATCTGCACGACCATCAATCTGTGGCAGGAAACTGCGTCCCGGTGAATTGGCTAGCGGTGGGCCACCCAGCGCGTCAACCATCGTCGCCGCCACATCAATGGCACTGACCACGCGCTTGCTGCGTTGACCAACAGGGATGACACCAGGCCATGAAACAATCAACGGCACACGGACCGACGGCTCATAAAACACGTGCTTCCACCACAAGCCTTTTTCACCGACCATATCGCCATGATCCGAGGTATAGACAATCATCGTGTTCTCAGCCAATCCGTTGGCTTCCAGTGCATCCAAAATTTGCCCAACCATGATATCAACGCGATGCACCAAGCCCCAATAGGCGGCACGGGCGCGCCGAGTTTCTTCGACCGTGGCTGGCTCTTCCACATCCGGCCCTTCCAACCCGGTGTGATTACGCCATGCTTTGAGGTATTCATGCGTTTCTTCATCATAGGTTGTGTGTTGACCGGGCAAGGGAATACTGTTCATATAGACATCATAATCAATGCAGCGCGAAACATAGGGCGGATGCGGCAACATCAAACCGACACTCAAGCTAAAGGGGGCAATCTCACCATCACAGCGTTTCTTCACGCCTAACTCATTCAAGTAATTAACCGTTGCTGCGACCACATACTCATCATGCACCTCATAGGCCATCTGTCCCCGTCCCGATTTGATGAGACTGACGCGGTCTGGGCCTGCTGTGCCATCCAAAATCCCCCGATCTACGGCTGGACCACCGCCAACATGATTGGGGCTGTGGTCGCCCACCAGCCGCTCGCTATAGCCATGCAACTGATCTGGTCCCACAGAATGCATTCGCCCCACCAGCACAGGATGATACCCAGCCGCCCCCATCGCATGGGCAAAGGTCGGGATGCCCGAATCGAGGATATGGCTGTTGGTCCACACTTGGTTTTGGTAGGGATGACGCCCACTTAACATCGACATACGTGAGGGGACACAGATAGGCGAGCAGCAATAGGCATCCTCAAAGACCACTCCGTTCGCCGCCAGTCGGTCCAAGTTGGGCGTTTGCACCAACGGATCACCATAGCAGCCTGTCACATAGGGGTTGTGCTGGTCTGTGTGGATATAGAGTAGGTTTGGTTTTTGTTGTGTGTTTGACATGATAGCCTCTGTTGTCCTTTCGCCCTGTGTGAAAATGGTTGCGCCCGATTCAGCGATAATAATGTTTGGGAACGATACTAGGTTTTCCCCCTTTTGTCAAGGGTAGAAAAATTGGGTTTGCTGTGTTAGAACGACTGCGCTATAATCATCGTTCAATGTATTGAAACATGTAAATTTGTTGATCAAGAGGAGGATAGTATTACCAACGAGTATCCATTTCCGGGCATGAATCCCTACTTAGAGACCTATCTTTGGCCGAATATGTGTTTGGTGCTAGCAACGGATAGCCAGCGAGTTTTAGTCCAACAGATTGCGCCCAATTACTATACCTCAGTGGAGAGAAGAACGTATTACGCTCCACCAAATAAATTTGGTATTCGTGATCGCTTTCGAGAATATTATATAGAGGCTCGCCAACTTCCAACACATCAAGTGGTTACAAATATTGAGATTTTGAAGCCAGAACATAAGCAAATTGGGAAGGAGAGAACTCGGTATCTGCGAAGACGCAGAAAAATTCTAAAGTCGCCAGTAAACTTTGTTGAGATTGATTTACTTCGTGATGGCAAACCGTTTGTCGGTTCATCTCAAGAGAATCACTATCGAATCTGGATTAGCCGCTATTGGGAAAGAGATAATGCAACTCTTTATTCCTTTGACGTCACACAACCAATTCCCACAGTATCAATTCCATTACACGAGGGTGAGGACGAACCCTTATTAGCTCTTGGAGACTTGATCAAAAAATTTTATGTAGATATATTCCTAAGCCTTCGTATTGACTATACTCAGGACCCTGAACCCAACCTTAGTCATGAGTACAATCAGTGGCTCCACACCATCCTCCAAGACGTTGGCCTAAGACCCTAACCGATAACTCTGCAACCTGCAACCTGCAACTTTGCAACTTATTCAACTGGAGAAAATACCATGCCAATCATTCATCACGCAACACTCAACGAATTCACAACATCCATCTTTGCGGCAACAGGCTTGCCCGAAGAACAAGCGCAAACTGCTGCCAACCATCTGGTCGAATCCAATCTCATGGGGCATCCGTCACATGGCGTCATGCACGTACCGGGGTATACCAAGGCATTGCTCAGTGGCGGCATTCAGCCTGTCGGTGGGCAGACGATTGTACGCCAGACGCCTGTATCACAGGTTATCGACGCCAACCGTAGCTTTGGCGTTGTCTACACCTATGAGACCATGCAAACGGCTGTTAACATTGCCAAGGAACACACCATCGGGGCGGTCGCTGTCCATCGTTCCAGCCATATCGGGCGTCTAGGGGCGTATCCCATCATGGCGGCGGCGGAAGACTGTATCGGCATCGTCATGCTCAATGGTGGAGGTCGTTTTGCCGCGCCGTTTGGCGGCACAGAACGCCGTCTGCCACCCAACCCCATTGCCATCAGTGTCCCAACGTTTGAAGGACCTGCACTCATGCTGGACATCACAACAAGCATGGTGGCTGGCGGTAAGGTGGCAATCCAGGCCGCACGCGGTGAACCCATTCCTGATGACTGGGTGGTTGATGTCGATGGCAATCCAGTCACAGACGCTCAACGTTTTTATGGTAATCAGGATGTGGCGATGTTGCCGCTGGGTGGGCTGTTGGGTCACAAAGGCTATGGCTTGGCGGTGATGATTGATGCCATTGCGGGTGGGCTTTCATGGGCTGGGTGTAGCACGGAAGCCCCGACACGTGGTGGAAGTGGCTACCTGGCTCTTGCGATCAAGGTAGACAGCTTTATTGATATTGATGAATATAAAGGTGAAATCCAGAAGATGGTGGAGTGGCTGCGCTCGTCTCGGACGATGCCGGGCGTGGAGCAAGTCTACCTACCCGGTGAACTGGAAGCGATTCGCCAACGTCGCCAAGAAGAAGAGGGGATTGATATCGAAGAAAGCACATGGGGGCGGATTGTAGAGACGGCGAATGAAGTTGGGGTTGCTGTTCCTTCGGTATAAGGTGGATAGTAGTCGGTATTCAGTAAATCGGTGAGTCAGTAATCGGTCAATCGGATTTCTGCCTCGGACTCACCGACCACCGACGACCGGCCACCGACGACCGACCTACTGAATACCGATTAACGGGTTTGCTCAAACCATATACCCTATTCATACTCCGGCGGATGGACATTGAGCGTAATCCAATAGGCACTGATTTGACGCACGACATCAATAAAGCCATCGAATGAGACAGGTTTGACCAGATAGCTATTCGCACCGCTGTCATACCCCAACGCGCGATCCCCTTCTTCTTTGGAGGAAGAGAGAATGATGACGGGAATGCGCTTTAGTACGGGGGCCACTTTGATCCGCCGCAGGACTTCATGACCATCAATACCAGGCATTTTCAAATCCAACAAAATCAGGTCTGGCAAGGGATATTGCGAGCGGTCTGCATATTTCCCTGTCCCAAAGAGATAATCCAATGCTTCTTGACCATTTGTGGCGACATGAATCGTGTTGCCCAAGCGCGCTTCGCGGAAGGCATCAAGTGTCAACTCGATGTCCATACGGTTGTCTTCGACCAGTAAAATGTGTGCTGATTGTGACATGATTTTTTCCTTGACCCGACCCCTCCCTAACCCTCCCCTGCTAGGTGAGGGGACAGTTTCGACGCCATCCTAACTCTCTGTGCGATTGGGAGAGGACAGTTTCGACTCTCGCAGGTGCTTGTCCCTCCCCCAAACTGGGGGAGGCTAGGAGGGGGTTGGCAACGTGATATGAAAACGGCTCCCCTCACCCACAGTAGACTCCACCGACACACTGCCCCCCAACAACTCTGCCGCTTTTTTGACCGTTGCTAACCCAATCCCTGTACCCGTATAGCTTTCATCCGAGTGGAGCCGTTGAAAAATGTTAAATATCTTTTCTTGAAACTCGGGTGCAATCCCGATGCCGTTATCGCTGACACTGATGGTGACGTGGTGTGGTTCGATTGTGGACTCAACTTTGACTTGCGGTGGTACATCTGGCTTGGCATAGGTGATGGCATTGTCAACCAGGTTGAGAAAGATTTGATGGAGCAGGGTTGGGTTACAGACCACAATAGGCATATTGGGGTTGAACTCAAGATGTCCGCCCGCCTCTTCAATTCGAGGGTGAAGTTGTTGTGCAATTTTTTGGAACACTTCATAGACAGAAAGCGATTGCACACTCATCGACTGACGCCCCATCTTGGCATAAGATAGCAGATCATCAATCAGCCGCTCCATCTGTTTGGTCGCCTCCACCACATTGTCTACATAATGCTGCCCTTCCTCGTTCAGGCTCTCACGATGTCGGCGAGCAATGATCTGCGAGAACCCGCTAATCCCACGCAAGGGGGCGCGCAGATCATGTGAGACTGAGTAGCTAAAGGACTCTAAATCTTTGTTGGCCTGTTCAAGCTGCTCGGTTTTTTGTTGCAGCACTGCCTCGGCCCGTTTACGCTCTTCAACTTCTTGGCGCAGTTGTTGATTGGCTGCTGCCAACTTGACGGTACGCTCCGCAACCAACGCCTCCAGATGTTTTTCCGACTTTTGCAACAACCGTGCCTGTTGCCGCACCTGCTCTGTTTTTCGATAGAGATCTACAAATACAGAGACCTTTGTCTGGAGAATTTCACGCACAAAGGGTTTGAACACATAATCGACCGCGTTGAGTGAATACCCATGAATGACATCCTCGGCGTTTTGGCTTTCTGCCGTCACAAAAATGATGGGCAGGTCCTTGGTTTTGGGGCGCGAGCGGATGAGGCGAGCTGTTTCAAATCCGTCTAACTCTGGCATACGCACATCGAGCAGCACCAGTGCAAAATCCTCTTTGAGCAAACAACGTAGGGCCTCATAGCCCGATTGCGCTTTGACCAAGCGAGAGTGGGGAAGATCAAGCGCAGCTTCCAATGCCAGCAGGTTTTGTGGCTGATCATCGACAAGTAAAATGTTTGTTTTGTGTATAATGTGCATCTTATTGAACTTTTCTATAGATTCGCTCTTGTTGATTCATTGTTTCGTAGTAATCAATAGCCGGTGTCAACATCAGACTCTCGTTATGCCCCAGAATAAGAAACCCAAACATCGCCAAACTATTATAGAGCAACTCATGGACCTGGGTTTGGAGTTTCTGGTTAAAGTAAACCATGACATTCCGACAGAGAATCACATTGAACTCATTAAAGGATTGATCCGCTGCTAGGTTGTGATAGGAGAAAACCATATTCTGGCGTAACCAAGGTTGAAACCTGATATGCTCATAGCATTCGGTGTAATAGTCCGATAGATACGATATCCCACCAGCCTGTAGATAATTATCGGCGTACTGGGCTACTTTTTTTGCTGGATAAATTCCCTGCTTGGCTTTATGCAGCGCATCGTTGTTAATGTCGGTTGCATAAATACGGCACTTGTCATATAGCCCCGTTTCATAGAGCAGGATCGCCATTGCATACAGCTCCTCCCCCTGCGCACAACCAGCGTGCCAGATGCGAATAAAGGGGTAGGTGTGTAGAATGGGGGCAATCTCTTGGCGAAAGGTGGCAAACATGGCCGGGTCGCGATAGAGACTCGACACGGTGATTGAGACCTGCTCAATAAAGCGTTGAAACAGTGCTGGTTGATGCAACAGGGCTGATAGCAATCCTGAAATGGTCTCAATGCCAGCTTGTTGCATCAACATCAAAACGCGCCGTTTTAGGGTATCTTGGGCATAATCGCGAAAATCATAGCCATAATAGTCAAAAATCCCTTCCAATAATAAACGAAACTCGATTTCTTCAAGTTCATCATTGCCTCTTTGTATGGTATATGATGGACGATGATTATCTATAGATGAAAAGGGGGCGTTGGGAGATTGGAGTGAAAGATACTTATTCATAGAGCCAAACTCGGAGCAGCGAAATCAACTGATCATTGTCCACTGGCTTGCTGATATAG
Source organism: Chloroflexota bacterium (assembly GCA_039029935.1). Classification (GTDB taxonomy): domain Bacteria; phylum Chloroflexota; class Anaerolineae; order Caldilineales; family Caldilineaceae. The sequence goes on along the minus strand of JBCCFC010000326.1, from coordinate 2,401 downwards.
TCCGATGCACCGGCATCAATACATTTCTCACGGTCCCCTTTCATCGCTCGTGCCGTCAGTGCGATGATGGGCAAGGACTGGAACCGCTCCATTTGGCGAATAGTGCGCATGGCCTCATACCCATCCATCTCTGGCATCATGATGTCCATCAGCACCACGTCAATGTCATCAACCTGCTGTAATTGCTCAATGCCTTCGCGCCCGTTCTCTGCATAGTACACCTCCATGCCTTGTTGTTCGAGCAAACTGGTGAGGGCAAACAGATTACGCATATCATCATCCACAATCAACACCTTTTTATCACTCAGCATAGGGGCTGTGTGTTGAACCTTTTGCAACATCTCTCGCTTGGCAGCGGGCAGGTCAGATTCGACGCGGTGCAAGAACAACGCTGTCTCATCCAGCAGACGTTCTGGAGAGCGCACCCCTTTGATGATAATTGTCCGCGCCATTTTGCGCAGGCTCATCTCCTCCTGCTGGCTTAACTCGCGACCCGTATAGATAATTACCGGACCGGAATGTCGCGCCCTGCGGCTGCCTGTAATTTTTCAAGTAGCGTAACACCATCTATATCGGGGAGCGATAGATCAAGCACAATGCAGTCAAACGTTATCTCCGCCACCGACTTGAGTGCTTCTTCGCCTGTCGCAACAGCCACGGTTTCAATATCATCACCAGAGACCAAATCAACAATCGAGTTACGTTGTGCCTCGTCATCCTCAATCACCAGCAACGATTTTGTTCGCTGTTTAAAGGCCAGCAGTTGATCAAACATGGCATGAAGATCATCCGAGGTCACAGGCTTCTCGACAACGCCAATGGCTCCCTGCTCAAAGCCGCGTAAGCCTGGACTATCTGCGGTGATGATATGCACGGGGATGTGTCGTGTGCGCATATCATTTTTGAGCTGGTCTAAAACGGCCCATCCATTCATGGCGGGCAGGTTCAAATCCAGTGTGATGGCGTCGGGCTGATAGGTTTGTGCCAGTTCTAGCCCCGTTTCCCCTTGAAGGGCGACAATGCCCTTGAACCCACGCTCATGCGCCAAACTGAGCAACACGCGCGCAAAATTGGCGTCGTCCTCTATAATTAGGGCCACCGGATCGCTCGCCTGGATGATAAATCGGTCATCATCAACCTGTTCACTAAACTCAATCGCGGGTCCCGCGTGGCTGGTGTAATTCGCATAGCTGGGTGGATTGACCTGTTCGACGGGCTGGCTGTACTGATTGGGTTGTCTGGCTGACATGGCTAACTGGCCTGCATCATAGACAACGCGTGGCTGCGTCTTTGTTTGCCCTTGCAGCTGTGCAGATGTCACCGAGCGCGAGACTTGCTGGGTCGGTTCAACGAGGATAGGTGTCGATGCCGGGGAAACGTCATCTGTCGTTGACAAGAATCGCTGCGCGTAATTTTGCGCTGTGGTTGGGGTGCTGACGACGCCACCCGTTGACATGTCGGCTTGGGCGTCATGATGGTTTTGCGGCAGGTAAAACACAAACGTACTACCAACATTCAACTCGCTATGCGCCAGCATCAAATCACCACCGAGCAGACGGGCAATTTCGCGGCTGATTGCCAGCCCTAAGCCCGTGCCACCATACTTACGGCTAATCGTGCCATCCACCTGCTGGAATGTCTCAAAAATCACCCGTTGCTTGTCCACCGGGATGCCAATGCCGCTATCCGTCACGGTGAAGGCGATGACATAATCGGCCTCATTCAGCGTCTGGCGTTCACGTGCCCATCCACCACGAGCCTGATCGATTTTCAATACAATGCCGCCTGTCTCGGTGAATTTAAAGGCGTTGGAGAGCAGATTTCGCAGCACTTGGTTGAGTCGTTTGCCATCCGTCACAACTTGTGTTGGCAGACTCTCGGACCGCTCAATCTGAAAATCAAGTGCCTGTTCATTGGCGAGCTGGCGAAAATTGCGTTCCATAATGTTGCAAGTATCATCCAGCGAGATTCTGCCCAACTCCACCGTTGCGGCCCCTGCTTCCACCTTCGACAGATCGAGAATTTCGTTGATCAACCCCAGCAAGTCCGAGCCAGACGCATGAATAGTCTGCGCATATTCGACCTGTTTTTCCGATAGATTCTCTGCCTTATTGTCGGACAATAGCTGCGCCAAGATCAACATACTGTTAAGCGGTGTGCGTAGCTCATGCGACATATTGGTGAGGAATTCGGATTTATATTTGGATGTCAGGGCTAGTTGCTCGGCCTGTTCTTGCAAGTCTGCCCGTGCAATTTCAATCTCGTGATTCTTGTGTTCAACCTCGCGATTTTGGTCCTCTAATTGACGGGTGCGGTCTTCCAAATCACGATTGGCATTTTCTAGGTCGATCTGTTGTGCCTCTAGCCGACTGGCTTGCTGTTCCAACTCCATGTTGGTCTG
>JBCCFC010000325.1:0-11105 GCA_039029935.1 Chloroflexota bacterium | reverse complement strand
GCTAAATCAAATTCTCCGATTGGAATAGGGATTGGTATATCGGGAAATTCTGGATCATTGACATAGATAAATTCTGAATCCATGCCAATAACAACAATGGTATGCATAGAAGAAACACCGTTCCAGTGAGGTAGCTCTTCGGTCTGAACAGCGACAATCGGAGGCCACCCAGCCACAAGTAGCTCATATAGTGTTTCAAGCTCACCTTGTGTTTCATAAGCAATGTTGAGTTTGAGTCTATCAAGTCGTTGTATTTGGCTAAATGGTGTACCAACATGACGCTTGATTTGTAGAACCCTGAGCAGTTGACGATAGGAGTAACGCACCTTCCGTTTTTGCAATGTGGATGTGTGCAGATTGAGATACTCAATGACCATTGCGGCACATGCGGCCAAACACTCACCTGGATAGCGTTGTTCAATGTAGGGGACAGATAGGGTTACAGGTTTTGATGGCTGAAAAATCATTTTGCGACGTTTGTTGCTGCCTTCTTTGATTTAGCACGGGCAATAATTGCCAACGGATCACCTGACGGGCCATCTTGTCGCGGCGGATGAGGTATCACAAAGGGTGTCGACGATTTGGGTCTTGGTTTGTAAGGTGGAATGTGTACCACCAACTTATCTGCCTTGGCTAATAATTGCTTGGAAACTTCATCCTTTTGCAAAATCTCACCATCAACCGCGCTAATCGTTACTTCACCCACTTTACCAACATGACCTACATGAGGCGCGGTCAGGACAGCTTTAAGCCGCCAAATGGGTTGCTCATCAAGCATATCCAGTACAGGTTCACCAGTCGTCATCATCATACAACTGACATGCATCACTAGCCACTCATTGACTGCTCGCTGTGCTGTTTTTTTGTCAATGTGAACGACTGTGGATGATGCTAATTTGGTTGGTGGTTCGTTGGTAAAAAATTGAATTGGCGGGATTATGGTTGTTGCTTGATTATCTACAAATGCCATAGGTTATCCTTATTATTTCAACTCAAGTGCTAATTTATATATTGAAATTATAGCAAAGTCAGAAAATATGTACAAAAAGCTCAAGATTCGTTCAGTTAGCACGCCCCGTGCGGGTTGAACTCGTGGGCTCAACCCGCACGGGGCGTGCTAACTGAACGAGATAAATGTTACCCTTCTATGAACCATGCCCAAAAGTTTGACCAAGATAGCCCTTGACGCTAAAATGACGTCATAGATTTACGCTTTTGTCAGGTTCAAAAAGGAGTCAATAATGAACTTACACATGATTCTTGCAGATATCCACGCATTAGAGCAGGACATGCGTGATTTTGAAAAAAAGTATGGCATTCGATCTAAAACACTCTATGCTGCATACGTCGATGGCGAGGAGCCGGAGAATGATGAATGGGTTCTCGATTTTGGTGAATGGGCAAGTGTGTACAAGACATGGCTAGTGCGGCAGGCTGATTATCAACACTTTGCTCAAGTGGGTTCATAAAGGGTCAATCCCATCACGGTTGCCAGTAACTCAAAATCAGAATCCAATGTCCAGAGAAACGCCTCATCAGGCACTTGCAGCGCAATGATAATATCACCGAGCGGCCAACATGCATTTTGCCCCAACGCCGCTCGTGGATTCTCGATGACAGCCGATAGTACCTTCTCAACCCGTGCTTGGTCTTTGATGGCTTGGTTATGGATTGCCAGATAGTCTGAAAGCGTTTGCAATCTATGCTGATTTTGCGCTAAGAATTCGGGCAGATGACAAGCAGCAGTGTCTTTTCTACATGAATCCGGTACAGAGAAACTGTTATCAGCTTGTAACGTGATACCTGCTGTGACCAAATCACAGAGGATTGTGTCAGGTTGCCGCGAAACATTTTTCCAAAACAGTCGTCGTAGACCATACCTTACGTAAAAACGTATGATTTCACGAGCAGATTGGTAGTCCGATTCTTGATCATACAAGTTTCCAACGATGGTTGTACATCGCACAGCAGAACGCGGTCGAAATGAACGTTGTCCCTTTAAAAGGTTCTGAAGTAAACTCGCCCATCCTGTCTGCTGCTCCATAACGCGGTGAATATGTGCATAATCAGACACAATGGTTCGTTGGTATTCCATCCACACATAGTCTGATGTCATTGCATGGTTTTCTGGCGATGCCAGAACCTCTTCTATAATCACACATATCGGATCATCATTCAATGCTCTCTTGACTTGAATAGAGGTATCGAGAAAGATATTCTGCATGGCTAGTTCTACAATTCATCAAGATACAATTGAAATAACTCATCATCATTAAAGGACATCATCGGTGAAAGTTGGCAGTCAAATAGGCGGTCAATTGCTTTTTCAATCTCCCATTCTTCAACCTCACCCTCACGCACAATTTTCAACGCATAGCGTAATGTTGCCACCTGTTCATGGGTTAGTGTGTCAGCATCTAGTTTCTTGACAGACATGGTTAACCCTGCAACAAACTCGCTTACTGGCTCTGGTGCTACCCGCAAAAGTCTCCTTGTCTTATCTTTCCAATCTTGGACAAATTCTTCGCGCAGCAGCAGATTGTCCCATTGCCGCTCAACACGGTCAAGCCACTCGCTTAAATTATCGATCTGCCATTCATAGAGTTGTTTTTCTTTCCGTTCAAATTCCTCTGCCTCAATAATGACAGCGAAAGGTTTCGTATTTTCGGTCGTTCTCAGCCACCATTGTGGCTGTGTGGGCTTGGCTTGCTTGAGCCATAGCAAGGGTACTTGTGTGGCGCCCTCTGGTAATGTCAATGTCTGAGATGGGTTCATATCTGTCCTCCTGAATTGTATATAGGCCAGTAGGTCCCCGATGGACCATTTTGAAATTATAGCAAAATCAGAAAATATGTACAAGAGGCTCGGCACAAAAACAAATTTTACATGTGCATTTGAACTGAGAAAAAAGTTGAGGCAACTCTATCAAGCGCGTCGTTTGGATGAGACACAGACCAATCAATTGGCTGCGCTTGACCGGATAGCGTTAACCCTTGCGGCTGATTTGGGGATGGTGTATGGCTTGACATTGCGTCAATTGAGCCAGAACTTGAGTACATGAGGGGACGCCTTTGATACAGTAGGTGGGGTTATTGCAGATGATGGCTGCAACATGTACACAAAACCTATTCTTCCTGAATAGGTTGGGCTGTGTCTATCATAAATGTTCGCGGCTGTGCATTCAGACCATCCTGATCCGTAGCATAGATAACTACCTGATAGATACCACCGGGGTCAAAGCCGTCATAAAAGCCTTGCCATATGTCTGAGCCCAAAGCAAAATTGCGAACTAAGCTCACTCGTACACTATCTTCTGTGTTTATGACACCCTCATCCCCTAAATTTAGTGGGGAAATAACCATCCATACTTTATCAACTGCTTGATCATCACGTACCTCTACCTCTACCGGAAAAACACCTCCTCCAGCTAGACTTGTGGCGGTGGGTGGTTCTATATTAGCAATGTAAGGAGGCGACTTCCGACTCAATCAGGGTGAATTGTCAAACCCAAGTTGCGCTGCTACGCCCATATCCTCCGGTTCATTAGGTACGCCATCCCCGTCGCCATCTATCCATGGATATTGCCAAGGAAACTCTGTTTGAATACGTTTCTTTGCATAATCAAAGGCCGCTGCAAGACTTCCGTCGTCGTTTTGAAAATATTCAATCAGAGCATCTGAAAATGGTATCCCTCCGTCTATTATATAAGCATCGAGCCGATGATCGGTAGAAGTAATAATCAGCCGCCCCTCTCTACTGATAGTCGTACGCTCACCATAGCCATCATCATGGATAAAACTACCTGAATAGCTTGACTCAATAATGACATTCACTCTTAGACCGGGTACCTGTGTTTCCAAAGACGTCAACCATGCATCTAACTCTTGGGTGGTCAACAACCCTGAATCATCCTGAGTGCCATCAATATAGAACTGGTCTCTAATTCCAAGACCAATAAGATACAACGTCAGCGAACTATCAGCACTAATCCGCCCCTCTTTTTCATGGGGCCATGTTTTGATGGCATATTCGAGATTTTCTGTTGTTGCATTCATGTCAGTCCATAGACCGTCTTGCGTTGATAGGAAAAGTATATCATGGCCAGAACCTCCCTTGTGTCGGAGGAATAATTCATATACTTTTTCGGCTGTCTCCTCAATATTCTTTTGGAGGGGGTCATCCATACGATACCTTCCAGCGACAATAATTGCAGGTCCAAAAGGAAAAGGCACAATCTTCTCTCGAACTGATATCTCATAGCTAACATCTGCCCCAAATATCTCTGAGTCTGAATGTTTACTTTTAATGTAAAATTGCTCTCCGGGCTCGGCACTTATATCAAATAATACACCTGCAGCAAAGGATGCGCTCCATTCTCCTTTAGCTGGACCATCACAACCAAGAAAATAGGCTTGGTCTACATCGGCACGCGAGTTGACTGGGACAGTTACTTCAATGCGGTATACGCCATCATTGGGGGCAACAAACTTCACCCAGTCTTGATCGTTGAATTGATGAAATGTATGAAGATGAGGGAAACCATTAGGCTCTATCAGCGTCGCTTGCTCACAAACGTTGTCAGATTCGTAGTCATCACCGACTACGGCAAGGTTAGGGGGCGGCGTAGTAGTTGGTGTTGATGTTGGTCTTATAGTTGTTGTTGGCTCTGGGACTGGTGTTCTTGTACTTGTCACCGTTGGTGCTGGCGTAGAAGTAACCGTAGGAATTAACCCAAAATGGACTAGATTGTCATACTGTCTAGGCGACTGATATAAACTATGGGCCAAATCTGGATAATCGTTTAGTAAACGTTCAACCGCAGCAATGCGTTGTCCAATTGTTCTGAATAGAGATGTAGCTATCCTCTGGGTTGGTAGCTCATAAACAGTTAATAGGGATGTTGGGGGATTCAAAGATGATATAAAAAGAGGCGTTGGTGTTGGCGTCTGTGTCAATGTCTGTAGAGGCGATTGAACAATCGGTGTTGAGGTTGACGTTTGTAGAGGTGATTGAGCAATCAGTGTTGAGGTTGGCGTTGGTAGGGGCGATTGAACAATTGGTGTGGACGTTAATGTTGACGTTGAAGTTGACGTATGAGTTGGCAGTGAGGTCGGCGTTGGCGTCGGTGTTGGCTCCTGCTTAACAACTCCTAGTATTTTGTCTAATTCATTCAAGGCGATACTATATTGCTCTGTTTTCTCTGCCTCATTCAAATTGTCTTGGTTTTGAATCCATTGTATATGTACACGTGTTTTTTCGTATAAAATAGCAAGATTATCTTGATTTTTTGCAAGCGCCCTTGAATATTCCTCTAACGAGTCTTCGTAGTTGCCTTTCTTTGCATAACTACGCCCATTTTGCCAATGATAAATTTCATCAATAACCAGTTGTGTCTCTTCGGTTGGGTGAGAATATTTCAGCACATAGTGCATTTTCGAGAGCAATTCATCCGTGTGACCCATTCCGTCTACATCTGCAAGCGCGTAGTAAATCGCTTGCGTAATGAGGACTAAGTCGGAATGCTCAACATGCATTGTATATTGACCACCTTTACCAAACAATGCCAGTTGCTCATCATAGGATAGGTCAAAAAACATCTGTTGAACTTGATCATGATGCTCGGTCGAGCCAAACAAGCGATGATGTTGCAGAATGTTCGCCATGTATTCAACGCGTTCAGCCGCAACCCGTGTTTGGTGAAATTTACCAAAGTTGGCTTGGATATCTTGCGTTATCCAAAATTCATAGCCAAAGCCAATCATAATCAGAAACAGCACAACGCCCAATGTCATGGCAATAATCGGTGTCCAGTTTATCTGCATATGCTGTTGAATCCAGCGCGGGTCAAAGACATCGCGGTAAATTTGATTACGCACCTCCAACCGCCCATCAACTGTTTTGACAATGCCCGACAGTTTGAGCTGATTGTGTGTAATGGATTGCGGCTTGTCAGCAACGGGTTTATTGCTATAAACACGGCGATAGAGTGTAAGCAGGCTGCGTGACTTCGCATATTTGAGGATTTGATCTTGGACAAATTGCAGGTTGTCCTCTTTGATGGCCTTGTCGGAGAGGAAATGTTCATCCACAATATGGTCAATCTCTGGGTTTTTCCATCGTTCGGTATCGCTCTGAACAATTTGTTGGCAGAGTTTTTGGGTAAGATAAGGATGTCCATTGGTCCATGTATAGACTTGGGCAAAGAGTTGTTCGCCCCGATGCGGAAATTTCTTCTCCAAGCCATCCTCCAACACAGTGGCATCTTGAGCTGAGAAGTCTTCAAGGATGATTCGTGTACCAATGTTGAATGGAGTACGGGTGCGTTCTTTAATCAAATCGGTTGGCGAGGCTGTACCCAGCAGCACAAAGGTTAGCCGTTCAAAGGCAGGATTTTTGGCACGATCATTGTGTAGCCCACGAATGGCGGCAAAAAAGTCATCGGAGAAATCGAGTTGAATGGTGAAGTCAATTTCGTCGATAAAGATGACGACTGGGCCATCGAGTTCAGTGAGGACGACATCGCTGAAAAAGTGGTGAAAGCGTTGTACGGGGTTGGGTGTGGTTTGGGATTGCCACCATGCTTCAAGGTCGGTGGCCAGCCTTAAATCTCTGGCGATGTTTTCGATGAGACTGCGATACCATGTCTCGACTTGTTGTGTGCCGATGAGCGTCAAGTCAATGCGAGCGGTGCGGACATCGGCTTCAGTCTCCAGTCGTTGCGCCGTTCTCGCCATCAAGCTCGATTTGCCCATCTGTCGCGAGGTTAGCACATAGGCAAATTGATTGCGTAGCACCAGTTCATAGAGTTCATCATCGGCAGCACGTTTAACATAGGACGGGGCATCAGGCTTGAGTGTGCCGCCGACAACAAAGAATTCTTGGGTTCGTGGTGGGATGGTGGTCATCGCAGTTTCTCCTCAAAGTAACGGTGATAGAGCTGGCAACGGACAGTGTGTTTGCCATGTTTTTCGCGGATCAAGCCAGCTTGTGTCAGGCGATAACGGGCATCGTCATCGGCGCATTTACCCGTCTGATTCACCTGTTTGAGTGCATCTGCATCCAGTAAGTTTGGCTTGTCCTGCACCAGTGCATATTGATGGCGTAGATGCTCGCTAAAAGGGCTTTCATCGGCCAGTGCATTGCCCACCAACTGCGGCCATATGAGATTCTTCTTGACCAGTTCATACAGGGCCAAGCGCACCAGATAGGGATGCCCACCGAGCCATGTGAGTACATCCGCAAATTCATGCGCAGTAACGGGGCTACCATGTTGCTGGTTGAGGCGGTCAATTTGCACTGCGCTAAAGTCATCCAGAGTCAACCGCAAACCGACATTGAAGGGTGACTGACTCTTATCTTCAATCAGCAGATAGGGTTCGGTGGAGATCGACATGACGATATTGAATTTCTCCCATTGCTCTGGTTCAAAAGCGCGGCGATTGTGCCATGAACGCACAAGGCCAAAGAAATCTTGGTAGAAGGTGGTTCTCTCCAGCAAGTAGTCGGCCTCATCCATGACAAGCGTGAGCGGTACATCCACCGCTGGCAGCACGATGTCCTCCAGAAAGTAGGTGAGCTTCTGCTGTGCAGCCTGTGAGCTTTGCCATGCAGCCTCAACAAGGTCTTCGTCCATCCGCAGTTGACGACAAAATTCAACCGCCAGATTGCGCAGAAAACGCTCTGAGGACATGAAGAGGGTCTGCTCTAACTCTTGAAAATCAATAAAGACAGCTTTGGCGTCACTCTGTTTGGCATGGTGAATGCCACGCGCCAGCAGTGAAGTGCGCCCAGTTTGGCGTGGTGCGCGCACAGTGGTTGTCGTCCCCCAATTGACCATTGCCATTTTGAGGTCGGTGTCGGCTTGGCGTTCGACGTAGAAGGTGTCACGCAAGCGGACTGCACCGCCAGGGGCATCGAGTTGGGTCAACATGGGGATGGCGTTGAAGCGTGGTGACGGCGGTGATAGTACATGCTCATCACGAATGGGTAGGCCATCTTCAGAAAATGACTGTGGCATCGCGGCCTCTTTGAGTATACGCAGTCGCTCTTCATAGCTGGCAATGGTTTCACGCTCGGCATCTATTTGATTGAGGATGGCGAGTTTCTTTTCACCCTCGGCATGAATAGCGTTTTGTTTTTCCAATCGCCGTAGATTTTTTCGATGCAGTGAGAGCATCTCTTCGATGTGTTGAATTTCTTCGTTGCGTTCGTCTTGGGTCATAGGATTTGTTCTCGCTGTGTCTATCTCAGGCTATCACGTTGGTTGATAAACGGTCAATCCCATCGCTGTCGACAGTACCTCAAAATCAGCATCTAACGTCCAGATTTGCGCATCATCCGGCACTTGCAGTGCAATGATAATATCACCAAGCGGCCAACATGCATTTTGTCCCAGAGCGGCGCGTGGATTCTCAAGGACGGCAGATAGGACCTTTTGAACTCGTGCTTGGTCTTTGATGGCTTGTTTATGGGTTGCCAGATAGCCGGAAAGCGTTTGTAATCTATGCTGATTTTGCGCTAAAAATTCAGGCAGATGACAAGCGGCGGTGTCTTTGCGACAGGAATCAGGGACAGAGAAACTGTTATCCGGTTGAAGCGCGATACCAGATGTGACCAAATCACATCGGATTGTGTCAGGCTGTCGCGAAACATTTCTCCAAAATAGATACGGCAACCGATACTCCAGATGATACCCTATGATTTCATAGGCTAATCCATAATCTCCTTCGCACTCACCATAGACATCTCCGATAATCTTTGTGCATCGCACGGCTGAACGGGGTCGAAATGCACGTGGACCTTCCAACAGATGCCAAAAGAATTCAGCCCATCCTTTCTGCTGTCCCATTACTCGATGAATGTGTGCGTAATCAGAAACGAACGACCTCTGGTACTCCATCCATACGTAGTTGGATGAAATAAACTGATGCTTTGATGATTCGATGATCGATTCTATCTTGCTCGATTCTGGCCCCATCGTTAATGTGCGTTCTATTTGCATCGAGGTTTCAAGAAAGATTGTTGACATGAACTTTACACCTCATCAAGATATAATTGAACTAAGTCTCGTGAAAATGAGAACGCTGGTGCAATCTGATTATCTACAAGCAAATGATGCGCTTCTTCAAATTTTTTCTCATCCACCTCACCACTACGGACAGTCTCTAAAACATAGCGTAATGCTGCGACCTGCCCTTTGGACAATGTCTGAACATCTAGTTTTTTTACAGAGAGCGTTAATGCCGCGACAAATCCGCGTACAGCTTTGGGTGCGACTGTCCAAAGTTGACGTGTATTTTCTTTTAATACTTTAATTGAATTAAATAACAATGGTTCGTTACCCAACTGAAGTTCAATGTGATCTAACCATTGCATCAGATTCGCAATTTCTCGTTGAAAGCGGTGCAATTCTTGCCGCTGAAATTCCGATGCCTCAATGATAACAGCAAAGGGTTCAGCACTTTCGGGTGTTCTCAACCACAACGGCGATTTCGTCGGTGCAGTTTGGTTGAACCATAGCAGTGGTACTTGTGTGGGAACCTCTGGTAATGTCAATGTCTGAGATGGGTTCATGTCTATCCTCCAAAATCATACAAATCATACAAACTTACGCGCCAACGCCTCATCCGACACACGCCGCCGCATCTGGATCACCTTGCGCTTTTGCAGTTGACGGGGCAACCCCAGCAGTCCATCGAGTTGACCACGCAGCCGCGTACGTGCGGACTTTCCGCGAATGTTCATCAGTGCATCTAGGGCGATTTGAATTTGTGCGCCTACAATCAACACAAGGTTGGTCAACAGCAGTTGGGTGGGCATGTTCTTGGCGATGTTCCAGATGGTGTTGCGACCGACATAGTAGCTGGCAAGCGTGTCGCCGCCTGTGGCTGTGAGGTGATGATAAACGCGGGCGTCGGGGACAAAGATGGCCTGCCAGCCCATGAGTTGGGCACGGAAGGCAATGTCGACATCTTCGATATACATCCAAAAGTCTTCGTCAAAGCCGCCCAAGGTTTGCCAGACATCTTTGCGATAGGCTGTGCCGCCACCGCAGCCGCTGAATATTTCTAATTGGTCGTCAAACTGACCTGTATCGGCCTGCCATACGCCGCGATTCCGCGGGATACCATCTCGCCCAAGCATATCACCAGCGGTGTGGAGCTTGTAGCGTTCGTCAAAGAGCAGCATTTTGCTGGCAAAGATGGCGGTGTGTGGGTGGGTGCAGATGCTCAGTGCCAGTGCGGCCAGCCAGTCCGATTCCGGTTCAGTGTCGCTGTTGAGCAGTACGATGTAGTCGCCTCGTGCGGCATCCGCACCCGTATTACAGCCAACAGCAAACCCTTGGTTGGTGCGATTTTCGAGGATGCGTAGATGGAGATCACCCAGATCATATTCCTGCTCTAGCAACTGCACCGAGTGGTCGCGGCTGGCGTCATCAACGACGATTACCTCAAAGTCACGGAAGGTCTGTGCTTTGAGCGCGTTGAGCAGGGGGGGAAGCAGGCTGACACCGTTGTAGTTGGGGACAATGACCGAGAAGAATGGTGTTGTCACCGGTGTCAAGGTTGGGTATGTACGTTGAGGACGTGCTTCAAATTCATCAGTCGAGGCGCGGAAATTGTCAATTTGGAGTGCGATCTGATGACGCATGACCACACGTTTGTCCTCGCGTAACTCCTCATAGGTATCCGCTTCGGTGTTGGGCGCGGTTGCACCATTGGTTGTGGCAGGGCTGGGATTCGCACCATTCATCGACGTTGGTTCAGTAGCCGTGTTGGGTAGATCGGCGACAGCTATATTGGATGACGCTGGTTGCTCTGCTGGCATCTGCTCATTAATATCCTTTTGGGCGCGCAAAGCCGCCAACTTTGCCTTGGCCTGCGCTTTTTTGCTCTCGGCACGCTCGGCGTTGGATGCAGCGATGGGGTTTTCTTGTGATGATTCCGGTATTGTCTGATTATTTGTATCGTTCATGCTTGTGTGATCCATTTATGATAAGGCCATTCCACAAAATAATTATCAAGTAGGGCTATGAGGTGGCATGGTGGAAAATTTCTCATTTTACACCCTTCCACCGCATAGCCCGACGCTTATAATAGGCTATT
>JBCCFC010000324.1:0-11149 GCA_039029935.1 Chloroflexota bacterium | reverse complement strand
TCGGCCTACTGCGTGTAATAGAGAATGCTAATTCCGCGATTCAATGGGTAATTTATTTTGTGGAATGGCCTAAGTAAACTCAAACGAGGAGGGTCAGGCAATGCCACTACTGGATCATTTTCATCCACCGTTAAGCCAACGACGCCATTGGCATGCATTCCATAATGCATGGGCAACCTATATCTCCGAGTAAGCGTTCACCTCCCCCGTCGGCTGAGCTTGTCGAAGCTGAGTGCCCCCCCTTCGACAAGCTCAGGGGGCTGAACGGTTACATCTCCGAAGACTTAAACCAGCACTTGCCCAAGGGATATTTTGCAGAGTCCAACGTACAGTTTGGCATTGAGATGGAAACGACCTCTGCCGAAAGTCTTTGGGTGCCGCCTTCACCAACACAAACAGTTCCACTGGATATTGAAACCGATATTTTAGAAGTGTCAATTTTTAGCAACGATGCAGGTCCCGTGCTGGTTGGTGCAATTGAATTGGTCAGCCCGGCCAACAAAGATCGGGCGGCGCACCGCGACACCTTTGTCTCAAAATGCGAAACGTTTCTGCGTCAAGGCATCGGGCTGGTCATTGTCGATATTGTCACCAATCGCAAGGCAAATTTACACGGGGAATTGTTACAACGGCTAGGCGTTACTACACAATCAAGCAATCAGGAGTTTCTCTATGCCAGTGCCTATCACCCTGTTGAACTCAATCAGCAAAACAATTTAGATATCTGGCATGAATCGCTGCATGTTGGGCAACCATTGCCAACCATGCCATTATGGCTGCGGGGCGAGATGTGTGTCCCACTGAATCTTGAGGAAACCTATGAAAAGACATGCCGTACACGGCGCATTGTGGATTAGAAGGAGATACACATGACTGATTTTGTCATCATCGGCGGTGGCGTTTATGGCTGTGCGGTGGCATGGGAACTAGCCCAGCAGGGAGCAGATATCTGCCTGTTGGAGGCCAACACCATTGCCAGCGGTGCATCGGGTGGGCTGGGCAAACGCGGTGTGCGCGCCAATGGGCGCGATGTGCGTGAATTGCCGTTGATGTGTGAGGCATATGACATCTGGCCGACGTTGCATGAGCAGTTAGACGGGCCAACGGGCTATGAACGTGTGGGGCATCTGCTGGTGATTGAGCGCGAGATTGATCTGGAAGCGTTGTCGCCACAACCCTGGGTGCAAGCACGGCAGGGCATCCACACCCACTGGCTTGACCAAGCGATGTTGCGCGAACGGGAACCAGCCATCAGCGCGCGGATGCTGGCCGCAATTTATTGCCCCAACGATGGCATCGCTGACCACACAGCCACTACTCAAAGCTATGCCGCCGCTGCCCAACGTCTGGGTGCGGATATCCGTGAGCAGACTGCTGTCGCGAAGTTGCAATGTAACGGCGACCGTGTGACCGCTGTTATTACAGACAAGGATGAGCGCATTCCTGTCAAGCGTGGTGTTCTGCTGGCCTCCAACGCCCACGCCAAGCAATTTGTGCAGACTGAGTTGGGGGTGACGCTGCCGCTGTCACGCATGTACCCACAGGTGATGAAAACCATCCCTGTTGACCCCATGCCCGTGCGTCATCTGATTGGACACGCACACCGAACGTTGGCGATGAAGGTGATTGATGAGAATCAGGTCATGATTTCGGGTGGGTGGCGTGGCGCGGTCAACCCAGAGACGGGCAAGGTTGAGCCTGTTCAAGCGCAAGTGGAGGGCAATCTGGCCGAAGCAGTCGCCGTCTACCCATCGCTGGCGGGTGTTGACGTGGCCGAGGTTTCGGTTGAGCGACCGGAGATGATTGCCTATGATGGCATTCCGATTATTGATACATTGGCTGGCGCAGCAAATATGGTCGTTGCTGTTGGCTGGTCGGGGCATGGCTGGGCGATTGCGCCTGCGGTGGCGCGTCATGTGGCGACATGGATGCTGACTGGCGAACGGGCTGTCATACTTGAACCGTTTCAGTATACGCGTTTTTCCTGTTGAGCGGGAAAGTATAAACCAGTATCACAGATAATCAATTTGTGATACTGGTTTGCTACCTGTATCACTTTCCTTTGTTCAAATGCGACTCACGAACAAATCAAGACAATGTCGGCACTCGTCCCGTTGCCTCCACAGTGCGTGGATATTCAGCGTTCGGGTCAGCATCTTCATGAATTGCATGAACACGGACTTTGAACCGATGCTCATCCCCATAATCATACAAATACAGAAACGTCTGTTTGGGCTTGAACCCTAGTGAACCAAGCATGGTTGATAAGACATCACCGGGTGGCTCTGGGATGCGGAAAAATGAGTCAATGATTTGTTGGCGTACACCATCAGGCAAATCATCTGGATAGAATTTGAGCATTTTGTCTATATATGCTTCCTCTTCACGCTTCTTTTCCTCTTCACGTTCAATAGCCTGCCGCTCTGCCTCCGCGAGAACAGATTCGACTTCATCAAGATTGATGATTTCCCCAATTGACCAAGGTGGATAACCTTCGGGCAATGCATACCGACTGTTTTGGTCCCATGCTTTGCCACTCATAAAGAAGGAATACAGATGGTCGCTATGCATTTCAAATGCCTGTTGAATCGCATAATGCAAATGTGACAACGTATAATGTGCGGGGATTTCAATCTTGCGCCACAGCCTACCTGTACCTGGTAGCGACACATGGAAAACATAACTCTTCATATTCTTTTTCCTTTAATTACAACGCTTGACACAGCCGCAACGCATCATAAACCGCTGCATGAATCGAACGGCTGGAGACAGCATCACCAATACGGTGAAGTTCAAAGCCATCGCTTGCCCACGCACCACGCCGTGGTTGTGCAATCCCCGCTAATAGCGCGTTGATATCCGTGACACCATCGTTGCAGGACTGTGCTCTGAGTGAATGATATAGAGCATCAACAGGCATCGTGCCCTGTTCGACCACAACATGTGTCGCGATGAAATGGTGCTCGATATCGGTCAGTTCATTGACAAAGGTTGCCTTGAGTGATTCACCCTGTTGCTCAACGCGGTGAATGTGCAAATCTGTGTGGATGGGGATAGCATGTGTATGAAATTGTTTGCGATACATCACGCGCTCTGCATACCCCATCTCCTCGGCCAGCCTACCATCAAGTGCAGCAAAGGTGACGTTGTGACCCTTCTCGGCAAGGTGGATGGCGCAGGTGGGGGCAGGCTGTTTGCCCAGTCCATCATAGACCAGTATGGTGGCGGGGCGAGTGCGGTCCAAGCTATCTGACCTGAGCATATCCCAGACCGAACGACAGTGTTCAGCCCCCGCAAAGCCCATCACATCGGGTTTGCCGCCAGTCGCCACAATCACCACATCTGGCTGTTCTGCCAAAACGTCTGCCTCGCTCACAAACTGATTGAGTCTTACATCCACGTGCAGATGACCCAATTCCGCCTCGCGCCATGCCACAACGCCAGAGAGTGCTTGCCGCATCCGCACCTGCGTCGCCACGTTGACCTGCCCACCCAGACGGTCTGCCGCTTCAAAGAGAACCACATCATGCCCACGTAGAGCCGATACGCGCGCTGCTTCCAATCCGGCGACGCCACCGCCAACAATCACAACTTTGCGGTTGGGCTGCGCTGCTGCTGCAATCTCATGCGGAACCTTGTCTTCGCGCGATGTCGATGGGTTGTGCAGACAGGTGGCAGGATTATGCGCTTGGCAGAAGGTCGCACCCACACAGGGGCGAATGCGCGCGGCCTGTCCTTGCGCCAGTTTGCGCACCAGATGCGGGTCCGCGATGTGCGCACGCGTCATGGCGACCATATCGAGCAGACCATCCTGCACCGCTTGGCGTGCAGTGGCGATGTCGATGATACGGGCCGCATGAAAGACGGGAGACTTCAATTCGCTCCGAAATTGACCAATCTCTTCCAAGAACGGTGCATGGGGTTGCTCCATGCCCGGCATACACTCTTCGGCCAATTTTCGTTCGGTGTCGATGCGTCCTGCCGTCAAGTTGAAGAAATCAATCGTGCCATCCTGCTCCAAAATTTGGGCGGCGCGCAGGGCGTCACCTGCGGTCAACCATCCCGGTGAATACTCATCGATCATGTAGCGAATGCCGACAACGAAGTCATCACCCACACGCCGACGCATCTCCTCATAGACCATACGTACAAAGCGCAGACGGTTCTCCAGCGAGCCACCATAGTTATCCTGGCGTCGATTGGTCATCGGTGATAAAAATTGCCCCGTCAAATGCCCACTGGTCAACGTCTCGATCCCATCCAGCCCGCCCTCACGACAACGCCACGCCGCCTCGCCATACTCACGTACCACGCGCAAAATGTCATGCTCATCCATCTCCTTGGGGATGCTGCGATGCACAGTTTCTCGCACCCGTGATGGCGCAATCGTTGACAGCCAGTGTCCTGAGTGCGGATCACCACGCCGCCCCAAATGCGTAATCTGACACATCAACGCCGCCCCATGCGCATGGACACTCTCCGAGAAGCGTTGAAAGTGGGGGATGATGCGGTCGGTGCTGATGTCCAATTGTCCAAAGACATCTGGCGAATCAGGTGACACATTGGATGAGCCGCCAAACATGGTCAGGGCAATGCCGCCTTTGGCCTTCTCCGCATGATAGCGCGCCAACGAGCCACTTTCCAGTCCAGGGTTGCCATGACCATCCGCGTGGCTTGTACTCATGATGCGGTTACGCAGGGTTAATTTCTTGATGGTGAATGGTTGGAGTAGCGGGTCGGGCTGTGGTTGGAGGGTTTGAACGTTGTCATTCTTTGTCACAATTGTTGATTCCTTAAGCTCAAATAATCTCTAAAGATGAATTGCCATCACCACAAACGCGGCTGGTGCGAATTGAAACCCAGCCACCTCCAGCGGCTGCTGTATGCCCACAGCTTGCGTTGGGAAAAAACAACTGACACGCTCTGTCTGCATGGCAATCGCCTTGTGCATAGCAAAGTCCAAACAGGCTTCGGCATCACCCGCAAACAGGCCAATGTGCAGGGCTTGTTGCGGCATAAAGCGCGCCCCCATAGCGAGTACGCTGCCACTGCTACGGTCCTCATAGACATGCCCCTGTTGCGCAAGATAGCGACAAAGTGCAGGTGCCAGCGTATAGAAGGTGCGGTTCATCACCACATAGCCGTTCCATTCTGCACTGTGTGGCATCAGGAGTTCGGTTGCGCTGGCCGCGTCGGTGACTTGTGTAAAAGAGGAAGCCTGTTTGGTCACAGATGTTGGTATGGTATCACACAGCAGACTTGCGCCATAAAAAGTGGCATCTGCTTGAAAGCCAAAATGCTCGGCCAAGCCTTTGCTCACCGCATTGTTGACACCCGTGTACATGCGCATCGTTTGCAGACCTTCACGGTGCGCCACCTCAAAAAAGCGTTGATAAAGCCGTTTGCCAATGCCCATCCCCTGTCGTGCTGGGGTCACACGCAATGTCTCCAGCCACCCCGATGCTTGACCTGGCTCACTGGGCATCACCGTCAGCTTGGCGCAACCCACAACCTCGCCATCCAACTCGGCCACGCTAAACTCGCCGCGTGGGTCGGCCATGAATTGGTCAAACACGTGATCGACATACCGCCAATGCGGCATGGACCCCGCTTCGACGGTGATGATTTTTCCCCTGTCGTCATGGCGAGCTTTTCGCATGTTTATTGTTGTCATGTTGTTTATTTTGTTTTTGCATAGGAAAGTATAAAATGAGCTAGTCAGCCGTCAGCTAGCAGCTAGTCAGTCAGTGTACTGAAGTGCTGAAGTGCTGACTAACTTTTTTTCTCTTTTGCTCAACAAACTATTCTGTCCCCAAACGTACCCATGCTTGGTTGACGGCGCGCACAAGTTTTCCGTCTGCTGTCCATAAGGGCGCATTGTAATAGTCTGCTAGAGCCAGATAGAAGCTGTCATAGGCATTTGCGCGTTGCAGTTTGGTTGTCCAAGCCGCTGCATTGATTGCCAATGTTTCGCTCGGTTGGATAACCTCGATATCGAGATCAAACGCCTGTTGCAGCGCGCTGTCAGCTTCTGGCTGGGTCAGGTGCTTGAAGTGAATTGCCTTGGTAATCGCAGATGTAATTTCATAAAACCAGAGTGAAGGCGTAATTAAGTCATGTCCTTGATCGATCCACGCTTGAAAATGTTCTTGAACAATCGGCTGCGTCGGATGGTGAACGACAAGTCGAAAAACAAGGCTTGCATCGATGACAATGATGTCACTTGATGAACGCTCATTGGTGGTTGACTCAGAAGTCATGTCGTTCCTCCAACTCCGCGCGGCTTGCCTCCCAAATGGCATCGACGTCTACAAACTCATTATTGCGTCGCTCTAATATTTGCTGATTGAGCCTTTGATTTGCAGCCAACCATAACTTCCAGCGTTTTTGACGTTGCTCCCGTCGATTTGTTTCCAGAAATGCATAGTCCTCCATGCTCACAATGGCCGCTTTGGGCTTCCCACGAGACGTGAGGACAATACGTTCCGCACCATAAGCAACACGGTTGACTAAGAGAGAAATATCGCGTTTGACTTGACCAATACTAATTTGTGAAACTGTCATGATTTGATTGTTACCCTACCATTGATGTTATGATATAAATTAAAATTGCATTATCCTGATAAGGATGATAGTGCAACTATGTGACCATGTCAAATACATCAATAGGCGTTACCTACCGGAGGGTCGGCAACATTCATGTTCATCCACCCCGTCATCTATCGCCGCCTTTACCATATTGAGCAATGACCGCGCTTTCTTTGTTTCTGGATGGTCATCACCAAGGATGGTGGCCCGAATCGTCAATGCCTTCTGTACATAGGATAAGGCATCCTCATACGCTCCTTGAGCATAGGACAACGCCCCCAGCCAAAGTAAACTATAAGACGTATCGGGGTGATTGTCACCAAGGACAGATTGCAAAATGGATAAGGCGCGCTCAATATAGCCGATGGCAATCTTGTTATCGCCCATCGAAGAATGCAACCCACCAAGATTATTGAGGCTTCGTGCGGTATGGGGATGGCTATCTCCCAACACATCATGGCGGATAGCCAGAGCCTGCTCATAATACGCTTGCGCCTCCTTGTAGTCCCCCATTGATTGATGCAAAGAGCCAAGATTGTTGAGGCTGAGTGCTGTATTGGGATGGGTTTCCCCTAGCACCTCTTCATGGATAGCCAAAGCCTGCTCGTAGTACAGTTGCGCCCCCTCGTAGTCCCCCATTGATTGAAACAAAAAGCCAAGATTGTTGAGGCTTTGTGCGGTATCGGGGTGCATCTCCCCCAGCACCTCAAGCCGAATCGACAAAGCCTGCTTGTAGTACGTCTGCGCCTCCTCGTAGTCCCCCATTGAATTCAGTAATGCGCCAAGATTGTTGAGGCTGGTGGCGGTATCAGGATGCATCTCCCCCAGCACCTCAAGGTGGATAGCCAAAGCCTGCTCGTAGTATGGCTTCGCCTCCTTGTAGTCTCCCATTGAATCGAGTAATGCGCCAAGATTGTTGAGGCTGTGTGCGGTATCGGGATGCATCTCCCCCAGTGCCTTAAGGCGGATAGCCAAAGCCTGCTCGGAGTACGACTGCGCCCCCTCGTAGTCTCCCCTTGAATCGAGTAATGCGCCAAGATTGTTGAGGCTGGTAGCGGTATGGGGATGCATCTCTCCCAGAACCTCAAGGCGGATAGCCAGAGCCTGCTCGTAGTATGGTTGCGCCCCCTCGTTGTTCCCCATTACTTGAAGGTGGTATCCGAGTTGGTGGCAAAGAGTGGCGGATTGTTCATCTTTGCGCACGATAGCGCGGTCGGTGATATGGCGCAGATGGGGTTGCCACATCAGCAAAGGTCCGAAGAATCCTGACCGATTGATGGTACTAGCTTCGTTGTATACAGCCACCTCAACCTCATCCCGAGCTGTTTCATCTGCCCTGACTGTTTGCACAAAATGTATCACCAGTCGATGCATCAGTAATGCCCCATCATCTTCTTGACTGCCTTCATCCAACAAACCAAGCGCAACCAGTCGTTGCAAGGCACGGCTTTTTTGGATGGCAGTGAGAGTATCGTCATTTATGGTTGCCAGCAACAATGTGCGGGGAATCGGCTCGTTAGGCGCAAAGAAGGCGGCGCGGGCAAGAAGTCTTCGTGCCAAATTATCTACTTTACTTTCTGGGTCAAGTCTCTGCCAACTGAGGTCAAAGGTACGTCCAACATGCAAATCATGCTCCGTGGGCGAGTACCCATCGGGTAAAACGTTGTCAGCGTCATTGGCATCCACCAGCAACGATTCATGGTGGAGTGGCCTCGTGCGCAGTTCGGCCAGATAATCGTCCGGCGTGATTTCATGACGATAGGTATACAGATAGCTTCCCGCCAGATGCAGCGCAAGGGGTAGGTCGCCCAATTCTTCAGCGATGGCGTCGAGTGGATTAGAAGTCGAGCTTTTCCCAAAAGCTCGACTTCTTGTTTGCTCACTCAAATCGGGGCGAAATTTCAACAACAGCTCAACACTCTGCGCCCGTGTCAACGTGGTCAACGCCAACGTCTGCACACCCAACGTGCCACCCCACTGTGGCCGACGGCTTGTCACCAGCACACGACAGCCCCCCGTGCGTGGTCGCCATTCCTGGAGCAGCGCAGGGTCCTCGCAATTGTCAAAGATAAGCAATCGCGGTGTCGCCTGTTGCCATGCACGACGAACCTGCTGCACCTGAATCTGAAAATCCAACTGCGCAAAGTGGGCAGATATCCCATCTGCACCCGCTACATGAACCCCCGCCATCTCTAGCCCACAGGCCACCACCTCCGCTGCCACCGACGCCGCATCCGCCATGCTCACCCAATGGACACCACCCGCAAAATAGCGACCATACCGATGCGCAAAGGCTGCGGCCAACTGTGTCTTGCCAATACCCCCCATGCCCGTCGCCGCCACATGCCCCGGCTGCATCTCATGCACCGCCACATCGCCACCGCCTTTGAGATGGTGCGCCGCCGTGCATAACTCCTCCTCACGCCCCACAAAATGCGGATTGGGTGGATAGACAATGCGTGAGCCTGTGGGCAACGTCGTTACGGGCGGAATCTCGCCCTCCGTGGGCATGGTGGCGAGCAGGTCGAGGGCCGCTTGCAGTGGGTCGGCTGTTGTCTCATCCGCACCAGATGCACGGCGATGAATGTTGGTGATGTTCATCGTTACCTTGGCGTCATGTGCAACAACCACACCCTCACTGTCAGAAATATTCCCCGCTGCAATGCTGTCACCTGAGTGCGCGTCACCTGCAATATTGGTTTGTTGTTGGGTCTGTTGATGTTGTTGGTCAAAGGTACTCATATTGATTGTTGTGTAAATATTGTTGAACCGTACTACAACGGATTTGGGTTTAGGAACGGATTTTGAATTAACTCGACCTCCGGTAGGTGTCCGCAGATGAATGGTCGGTGTTCAAACACGCTTTGGGCGGACACCTACCGGAGGTCTCTTCTCCTGTTGCCGACCGCAGATTGACAATCTGCAATACGGTTTGTTGCGCATGGAGACCAAAATCCGTTTTCTCCCCAAATCCGTTGTAGTATATTTTTCATTCGCAGATAGATAACACCATTGTACCACCTTCATTCCCGATTTGGCGAATTAGACATTTATACCAGACTATGTTAGGCTTACTCACTGTCAATTTGGACGCCAGTTGCATCAAAACATAGGAACTTATGACAGTACGAATCACAGTCACTAACAAGCGAAATCAACAGCCCGCGGCCAGCCAGCATATTGTACGCAATGCCGAGACACTTGGCATCACGAGCGTGGTTGATTGCCACATTGCCAAGCTCTACTTTCTGGCGGACAACCTTGACCCACACCATCTATCACAACTCAGCACACAGCTATTAACTGACCCTGTGACCGAAGCCTCATCATGGCAGGAGAGCGAGGAACCTGCCAGCCCAATGCATCACACCATTGAAGTGGTACTGCGCACAGGTGTCACCGATGTAGCGGCGCGTGAAGTGATGCGTGGTATGGAGGAATTGGGGATGCCCGTGTGTGATGTCGCGACAGGGACGCGCTATACGCTGATAGGTAATCTCACTGACGGTGATCTCCACAGGCTTGCGCAAAAACTGCTCTGTAACGAAACCATTGAGCGTTACACACTTGGTCCTATCACGCCCCAATTTCATGCCGATGTTGCCGCCAGCGATGTAGTCGAAGAGATCAACCTGCTTGATATGACCGTTGACGAGTTGATGACAGTGAGCCGCAAACGGCTGCTTTCACTTGATGCCACCGAAATGCAAGCCATCCAAGCCTACTATCGCCAAGCCGAACGTCTGCCCACTGATGTTGAATTGGAGACGCTGGCGCAAACCTGGTCCGAGCACTGTGTTCACAAGACCTTCCGTGCGCAGATTGACTTTACATGGAAAGACGCTGACGGCACAATCCAGCAGACCAGCACGGTCGATGGCCTGCTCAATCAATACATCCGCGCCGCCACCGACGCCATCAACCCCGCATGGCTGCACTCAGCCTTTGTCGATGACGCGGGCATCATTGCCTTTGACGACACCCATGATTTAGCCTTTAAGGTTGAAACACACAACCACCCCTCTGCACTCGAACCCTTTGGTGGAGCCAACACAGGCATCGGCGGTGTCGTGCGTGACATCATGGCCGTCTCCGCACGTCCCATTGCCTGTACCGATGTCCTCTGCTTTGGCCCACAGGACTACCCACAGGATGACCTGCCCGACGGTATTCTGCATCCCCAACGGATTGCCGATGGCGTCGTCGCAGGGATTGGCGATTATGGCAACAAGTTAGGCTTGCCAACGGTCAATGGGGCGGTCTTCTATGACAAGGGGTATTTGGGCAACCCGTTGGTTTTCTGCGGCTGTATGGGGCTACTGCCCAGAGATAGCCACCCCACTCAAGCGCAAGTCAATGACCTTGTTGTCGTCATCGGTGGGCGCACGGGGCGTGATGGCATTCACGGCGCAACCTTCTCATCGGCAGAGTTGACACATGACACCGCTGAGACATCTGGTAGTGCGGTCCAAATTGGCGACCCCATCACCGAGAAGGGACTGATTGAGCTGGTAGAGGCGGCGCGCGATGAGCAACTCTACACCATGATTACCGACTGTGG
>JBCCFC010000323.1:0-11152 GCA_039029935.1 Chloroflexota bacterium | reverse complement strand
TCGGTAGGCCAGTATTCGGTAGGCCAGTATTCGGTAGGCCAGTATTCGGTAGGCCAGTATTCGGTAGGCCAGTACTGATGACTGAATACTGGGGAACCCTCTGGGTCCATCAAATATCGACACACCGACTTACGAAATACTAAAACGCCGATGATGAAAGATGGAGTTTCTAGCTAAGTGAAAATCAAAGTCTGGGGAGCGCGTGGCTCGATACCCACGCCCCTTGACCCTCAGTCGATTGAAGAAAAAATAGTCCAAGCGATTCATGGGATGCCCCGTGATGTTAATCCCAATAACCTGCACGATGTGCGTGGTTATGTCTCCGAATTGCCCATTCTCCAACGGCGAACGGCTGGAGGCAACACCGCTTGTGTTGAAGTTCAGGCAGCGGGTTCAGATATATTTATCATTGATGCTGGCTCAGGTATCCGTCAGTTGGGATTGGAATTGATGAGGGGACCCTGTGGGCGTGGTCAAGGTGTGGTGCATCTCTTTTTTAGCCATCCACATTGGGACCATATCCAAGGTTTTCCCTTCTTTACGCCTGCCTTTGTCCCAGGCAACCGCATCTGTATTTATGGCATCCACGATATGGAGACGGCGTTGACCGATCAACAACGCTTTTTAAATTTTCCTGTGCCAATCTCTTTTATGCAGGCCAAACTTGAATTCTTCCAGCTTGAAGTCGGGCAATCATTTACCGTCAATCGCGTCAAAATCAACACATTGCTTAATTCTCATGCAGGCAACGCCTACAGCTATCGCTTTGAGGATGCGCACAGCACCTTTGTCTATGCCAGCGATGCTGAGTATAAAGATTTGGACCTCAGTGATGAATCCTATCAGAGGCATTTGGATTTCTTTAGCAATGCTGATGCCATGATTTTTGATGCGCAGTATGGTCTGCGCGAATCATGGGAGAGCAAGGTGGATTGGGGACATAGCTCGGCCATGATTGGTGTGGATATTGCCCGTCGCGCCAATGTCAAACGGCTGCTACTTTTTCACCACGAACCAACCTATTCGGATGAACAACTTGCCGCCATCTGTAAGACTGCAATTGCCTATCAAGACCAAGCCCCAGACCTGCCTACTTGTGAGGTGATTGTTGCCCACGAAGGCATGACAATGGACCTTGCACCCTCTGGTGCGGTCGGTGTACAGTTGACCTCGGATGGCACTGCCGCCGTTTTGACGCCAACCACAATTTTTGATGAGCGTGGTGTTGAGCAGATGACACAGCAGTTGACCAATTTGGACAACCGCCAAAACGGATTTAGAAACTCGATTATTGACCTGTCTCAGGTTGAGCGACTGTCCACAGCCAGTTTGAAAAACCTGGTCAACTTTAGCCGCAAGCGAGAAGAGGGTCCCTTTGTGCTGGCCGCGCCATCACCCAAGGTGGAGCAGGTCATCCGGCTGGGTGGGTATGCCGATTACTTTGCCATTTATTCATCGTTGGATGCGGCGGAAAAGGCAGTGAAGGCGCGCGAGACGCTGGATTTACCCGGTCAGACCATCAATGACCGTTATCAAATTGTCGAGGCGATTGGGTATGGTCGCTTTGGCCCCGTTCTCAGCGTGGACGAAATTGGCAGTGCCGCCAAAGCCGCGCTGCATATTCTCTCACCCACCTTTCAGGACGAAACGATTGACAACTTTGCCAGCCAAGTCCCCTATTTGATGGGTTTGACCCATAAGCATATTGCGGGTGTCTACGAATATAACCAAACACCAGAGGGCTTGCTTTTCCTAGCGGAAGAATTATTGGATGGCCCCACCTTAACTCAACGGCTTGAAAACGCCGAGATGATGGTTGTCACGACGGATGAGGCCCTTGATATTGCCTATGAGTTGGTCCATGCCCTAGAGTATGCACACAGCCAAGGCGTCGTGCATGGCAATCTGCGCCCACAGGATATTTTCCTCACCGAAACAGGGGTACGCGTCTGTGGATTTGGCCTCGCACGGTTGGCCGAAGGACGCAATCTGCTGGAAGCCCCTCTGCTCTATTTGACGATTCTCTATGTCGCGCCCGAACAAATTCTGGGGCAACCGCTAGATGCGAGGGTCGATCTCTATGCCTTTGGGATCATTCTCTATCAATTGTTTACAGGACGACATCCCTTTATTCACCCAGAAGACGACTCACCCAATCAACTGACCGATAATCTGCGTTCGGATGTCATTGATGACATCTCCATCCTCAAATCCCATTTGGGTGAAACACCCATTCCACCGCGCGAGCTAAACCCAGAACTCTCCCGTCCGCTTGAACACTTTATCATGAAGTTGTTGGCAAAAAATCCCAGCGACCGCTATGCCAGTGCGCAACAGGTGCGGAGCATCTTGCGCGGGCTGATGTTTAGTGTGGATGAAGGAAGTCAGCCCGCCATTCGACCATTGGTGGGGCGTGATCAACATGTAGCAACATTGCAAGCCTGTTGGGAGGAAGCGCAGATTGGCCGTGGACAGTTGGCGCTGATTTCTGGTGAACCTGGCATTGGCAAAACCAGCTTGGCAAATCAGATTGCGGCCCAAAGTCGTTCAATGGTCGTGCTGACAGGCCATTGCCAAGAGGAGGCGGGTGGTGTGCCCTATCATCCCTTCAGCGAAGCCCTGCAAGTCTATTTCTCCAGTGTACCGCCGGAGGTCTTTGACCAAGAAGCGTGGCCGCTTATCAGCAACTTTATGAAGTTGGTGCCCAGTGTGCGTCAGTTGATTCCTGATTTGCTGGAGCCGCTGCCACTGGAGCCAAAACAGGAACAGATTCGCTTTATCTCTAGCCTGACGCAGTTTATCCGGCTGGCAACCCTGCGACGCCCTTGGTTTCTTGTGTTGGAAGATCTCCACTGGGCAGACGAAAACAGCTTAGAGCTATTGCGCTATCTGGTCCGCCATCTGCCCAAGCTATCGCTCTTTATTGTGGGGACCTATCGCAGCACCGAAATTGGCAGCAATCTCCCTCTACAGGCAGCATTGCGTGACCTAAAACGAGTGGTTTCCTACCGCTATGTTGCCTTAGATCGTCTGAGCCAAGCCGATGTAAAGAATATGTTGGCCAATATTTGGCATGAATCTGTACCCGGCAAACTGGTCGAGAAAATTTATCAGCAGACAGAGGGCAACCCGCTCTATGTTGAAGAGGTTGCCAAGGGCTTGAGGGATGATGGGCTGGTCACGGTGCATGACGGCAGGTGGTCCTTCCCAGAAGTCGATATCATCCGGCTGCCAGAGACGATGTATGAAGCGGTGAAAGGACGCATTCATTATCTAAACCCAGATACGCGCGATGTACTCTCCCAGGCCGCCGTCTTTGGGCAGACATTCCGTTTTAGAGATTTGGTGGCGTTAAGCAATCTGTCTGAGTGGGTTGTTTTGGAGCATTTGGACATTGCATTGGAACGGCAGCTAATTCAGGAAGTTGCGGGTGAGGGCGTGTTGCGCTTTAGCCATGCCGAAATCCAGCATGTTATCTATCATGACATGGGTGTTTTGCGTCGTCGCCGTTTGCATCTGCGCGTGGGCGAAACGCTGGAAACCAAGGAGCAGGCCGAGCTATTTTCCGAAGAACTGGCCTATCATTTTAAAGAAGCAGGCAACAAGGCCAAGGCGATTTTCTACAACGTACAGGCAGGCGACCAAGCACGTCTGGCCTATGCCAATGACACCGCCATCAATCTCTACCAAGAGGCATTGCAACTGTTGGATGGCGTCCATGAGCAAGCCGATAGTGTCCTTCATATTGGCAAGATTTCCAGCACGATCACCTATGACAGCCTCCGTCTGTCTGCCAATCAATCCATCGCCCAAGTCCTCATGTTGACTGCACAGTGGGATGCGGCTGAGAAGGCCAGCCTTGAAGCCATCGCTGTCTCACAGTCCATCAATGACCAAACCGCTGAAGCGCGTTCACAGTTGGCGATGGCCGAAATGTTGCGTCGCCAAAGTCGCTACGATGAAGCCCATCCTTGGCTTGTCCAGGCTGAGATGAATTTTGAGCAACTCAGCGACGAAGCGGGGATTGGTCAGGTGTTGCAAACCAAGGGGAATATGGCAGTTGAGCAGGGGAATTACAGCCATGCCAAAGCCTCGTTTGAGCAGAGTCTCGATATCCGGCGTACCCTCAATGACAAATTAGGCGTTGCCACCCTGCTCACCGATTTGGGGTCAGTGGCCTTTTACCAAGGTGAGGTTGAGGTGGCGCGCGGGCTGGATGCCGAGAGTTTGGCCTTGCGGCGTGAATTGGGTGACAAGGCAGGGGCAGCAATTTCGCTGATGAACCTGAGCATTGCCATGTGTGATATGGGCAATTTTGACGAAGCGCAACGACAGCTTGAAGAAGCCATTGACCTCTTCCGCGAGGTGGGTGATCGACGTAATCTGGCAAGTTCGCTGCATAACCTGGGCTTTATTGTCAACGAGCAAGAGGACCATAAAGCGGCAAAAGCACTCTATCACGAAAGCCTTATGATTAGCCGCGAACTGGGGACCAAGTGGCTGATTGCCAATACACTAGAGGAGATGGGAGGCATTGCCACGGTGCAAAAACAGCCCGAACGTGCTTTGCAACTTTATGGTGCTGCCCAATCGCTACGCACGGAGATGGATGCACCGTTGCCACCTGTTGACCAAGAGCGTCTGGAGAGTCTGCTTGCCCCAGCACATATCGCCTTGGGTCTAACCTGTGCCCAGAAAGCTATTTCGACTGGGAAAAAGATGTCGTTGGATGCAGCGATTGAGTTTGCGTTACAGTGATGTCTACCGCTTGACGCTGACCTCACACGATTTGGCGATTTTGCAATTCACAAGTATTATATGCTTAAATTTTACGATTAGGCATGATTCCGTAAAGAATCATGCCTTTTATCGTTTACTCATTTGGTGAGAAAAGAGTGTGTTACATGATACAAACACGAGATACACTAATTAATCAACTCATATCAATTATTCAGCAGCTACCCATTCAGATGTTGCGACAACTGTCGGAGAGTGCAAACAATCTCTTCAATCAATATCTAGGTAGAAATATCGAAGTAACAGAACAAGAAAAGCCCAAACGTGGTTCACCTGAAGCAATGCTACAGGCATTGGAGGAGGTAGGGCCACTTGAGTTTGATCCTGGGGAGTTAGAACGTCTCATGGAAGAGAATAAACAAGAAAAATTTATGATGATCTATGAAGACTATGAACGATACGAACTTCCTGCTTGACACAAATCATGCTACGAATTTCATGGCGAAGCAGACAGAGATAACAAATAAGATTCGACTTGCACAAGCGCAGGGATGCGAATTTGGTATCTGTCCCACAATTTTGAGCGAGTTATTCTACGCGATTTATAACAGTCGAAAACGTCAGCAGAATTTTGCACGTTTACAAGAGTTACAAGACTCTGTCATATTGTGGCCTTTTGACAAAGCGGTCGCCGAAGAAGTTGGCATTATCCGATTTGAACAAAAAAGCAAAGGGCGACCAATTCCTTACCCTGATATGCAAATCGCCGCTGTGTGTCGAGTAAATAATTTTACATTACTTACTGCGGATCGGCACTTCTCCTTCGTCGAGAATCTCAAACAGGAAAACTGGCTCACATAACCATGATAACCATTGACCATATCAATACAACACAACTTGACTCAATCCTCACTGAACTCCAAGCTAGCAAAGAGCGCTGGGTGCAAACACGCATCGACCACAAAATTGCCCTGCTCCACGAAATACGCATCCGTTTGCGGCAGGTAGCACAGGAATGGGTCGATGTCTCGATTCAAGGCAAAAACATAGAAACCCTTGTCACCACCAATCCTGCGGTGGCGGGGGAGGAGTGGTCGAGTGGACCTTGGGCGTTGGGTGTGATGCTCAACGCGCTCATTGAGAGTTTGACCTTATTGAAAGCAGGAAAACAGCCCGCGATCCAAGGTGTACGCACACTGACAACGGCTGTGGCAGAAGATCAAGTCATCGCCGAAGTCTTCCCTGCCAACGTCTATGACACGCTGTTGACCAATGGCATTCGCGCTGAGGTGTGGATGCAACCCGAGTTGAGCG
Source organism: Chloroflexota bacterium (assembly GCA_039029935.1). Lineage (GTDB taxonomy): Bacteria > Chloroflexota > Anaerolineae > Caldilineales > Caldilineaceae. The sequence goes on along the minus strand of JBCCFC010000323.1, from coordinate 5,101 downwards.
AGGCTAGATTACCCCAAGAGATGGCGGCATTTTATCGACAGCAACAAGCGGGCAAGCGGCCAGATGGTCAAGTCGCGCTCATCCTTGGTGCTGGCAATATCAACAGCATTCCGCCACTAGATGCACTCTGCAAGCTCTTTGTCGAAGGGCAAGTGGTGATGCTCAAGCTCAACCCCGTCAACGAGTATATTGGTCAAGTATTGGAAACCATTTTCCGTCCACTGATTGACCTGCATTATCTGGGCATTGTTTACGGTGGTGCTGATGTTGGTAACTATTTGGTTCAACATGCGCACACGGATACGGTTCACATCACAGGCAGTGCGCGCACCCACGACATCATCGTCTATGGTTCTGGCGAAGAGGGTGCAACACGCAAAGCCAACAACACGCCTATTTTGGATAAACCCATCAGCAGCGAACTGGGTGGCATCAGCCCTACGATTGTCGTTCCCGGCCCTTGGACCAATGCGGATGTCCGTTTTCAAGCAGAGAACATTGTCAGCCAGAAACTGCACAACAATGGCTGTAACTGTATCGCCTCACAGGTCTTGGTCTTACCTGCTGGCTGGGACAAAAACAAGTTGCTCCTGAGCGAAATTACACGCCACTTTCAACAACTCCACGTGCGTGAACATTACTATCCCGGTGCGGAAGAGCGGCTGCAACAGGCCATTGACGCCGCCAACCAAGCCAATGCTTATGTACAAACCAGCAATGGCCGTGTATTGATTACAGGCGTAGATGCCAGCAACCCCGATACATATTCATTCAACCACGAATTTTTTACCACTGCATTGGCACAAACCTACATCAGCACCACAGGTGTCGGCGGTGTCGATGCTGGAGCCTATCTCGAAAATACCATCCGCTTTGCCAATGAACAGCTAGACGGCACACTGGGCGCACAGATCATCATCCACCCCGTTACCATCCGTGAGTTGGGTCCACGCTTTGAAGAACTACTGGCACAGTTGCGCTATGGAACCATCGGTATCAACATCTGGAGCGGCATCGGCTTCTTCATTCCACAGGTGGCATGGGGAGCCTATCCAGAGCATACGCTTGGTGACATCCAGAGCGGCATCGGATTTGTCCACAACTCGCTCATGTTTACCAAACCACAAAAGAATGTTATCTACGGCCCCTTCTGGGAAGCACCACGCACCTTCCGTCACCGCAAGCTGGGTCTGCTGCCCAAACCACCTTGGTTTGTCACCAACAAACAGGCGCATGTGACGACGAAACGTTTGACCGAGTTTACGTTAACGCAGGATCAGTTTGTATTGCCGGGGATTTTTTGGTCGGCTTTGCAAGGGTAAGCCAATAGAAGTCCGACTTTTGTCAAAAGTCGGACTTCTACACCGCTTCACCAACACAACTATGACAACATTTTTCGTACTGCTGTTTTTGTTGACCACGTTTATCTTACTAATCCTGCTCTTGACTGCCACCATCAACGCTTTTGCCTTCCCACGTCTACAGACCGCATCACACAATAAGAGCGCACTTCAACCCCACGTATCCATCCTCATCCCTGCCCGCAATGAGGCCACGCGAATTGGCCCTACGCTGCAAGCACTCTGTCAACAGACCTATGCAAATTACAAAATCACTGTGCTTGATGACCACTCCGAAGATGATACCGCAGCCATTATCCAACAGCTCATGACATCAGACGTAAATCTGTCGATGCTCAGTGGGCAACCATTACCAGAGGGCTGGCTTGGCAAAAACTGGGCCTGTCATCAATTGGCGCAGTACGCACTCGCCAGTGAAATTCCCCCTGATTTGCTCTTATTCATCGACGCGGATGTCCACTGGGAACCCGATGCATTGGCAGCGATTATCGATCTGCAACAGCACACCGATGCCGATCTATTGACGGTTTGGCCGACACAGATTACCTACACACGCGGGGAGCGACTGGTCGTCCCGTTGATGGCGTTGGCAATCCATGCCTATCTGCCTGTCTGGCTGGCACACTATACCCCATTTCCACAAGCTGCCGCCGCCAATGGTCAGTGTATGCTCTTTGCGCGCAATGCCTATGTTGCCAGTGGTGGTCATGCGGCTGTGCGTGACCAAATCGTTGAAGATGTCCGGCTGGCACAGCGCATCAAAGCAGTGGGCAAACGGCTACGCATATCTGAGGGCAATGGGCTGGTTTTATGTCGCATGTACACCAGTTGGGATGAGGTATACGCAGGCTACGCCAAAAATATTCTGGCTGGGCATGGCAATTCCACGCTCTTTCTGCTCTTCTCCACAATTTTTCATCTGACCATTTTTGTGCTACCTTGGTTGCTAATAATCACAAGCATCTTATGGCTGATTCCATGTCTACTCGGCGTGGGCGTCCGTGCATTGACCGCCGCCATCAGCATGCAGCGGCTGCGCGATGCTTGGGGGATGCCTGTGTCAGCGTTGTTGATGACGCGGATCGGCCTACAGTCATTGTTGTGGCATTGGCGTGATGGCGGGCCGCAGTGGAAAGGCCGCGTTTTAAAATAAAAAAGCTTTTCCGCTACTCAGCCGTCAGTATTTCAGCATTTCAGCACACGGGCTGACTGGCTGACTGGCTGACTTGCCGACAAGCTGATTTTGTACTTTCCTATTCAATAAAATATAAATTCAAAAATTTGTGGGTACACATTTATGGCAGAAAACTCAAAACTCAATATCGGATTTGTCGGCCTTGGGTCGATGGGGATGGGTATGGCACAGTCATTGGTTCGTGCGGGCATCCCGACAAAGGCATATGATATTCGGCCAGAAGCGGTGGCGACATTTGTCGAAGCTGGTGGAACGGGCGTAGGCTCTGTGGCAGAGGCGGCAGGCGGGGTGGATGTCTTGATCATCGTGGTGGTCAATGCAGACCAAGCCGAGGATGTGCTGTTTGGTGCGGGCAACGCCGCGGCGACATTGACACAGGGCAGCGTGGTCATGCTCTGTAGCACCGTCCAGCCAGACTATGCGCGCAGCACAGCAGCTCGACTGGAGGCGATGGGGTTGGGGATGCTCGACGCCCCCATCAGTGGCGGTCCCATCAAGGCGGCGGCTGGTGAGATGACGATTATGGCGTCGGGCAAACCCGCATTGTTTGAACGCTTGGAACCTGCACTCTCAGCAATGGCGGCCAATGTCTATCCAATGGGGGATGACTGTGGGCTTGGCTCAACCATGAAGATCATCAACCAACTTTTGGCGGGAGTCAACTTGGCAGTGTCGAGTGAGGCAATGGCCTTTGGTGCTAGAGCGGGCATGGACCCAGAGAAAATCTATGAGGTCATCTGTGCCAGCGCGGGTAATTCGTGGATGTTTGAAAACCGTGTGCCGCACATTCTGGCGGATGACTACACACCGGAGAGCGCGGTCGATATCTGGGTCAAGGACCTGGGCATTGTGCTTGACACAGCACGGGGTATCCGCTTTCCGGCTTACTTGGCAGCGGTTGCCCACCAGATGTTTATGATGACATCGGCGGCGGGGCATGGGCGACTGGATGACACCGCTGTCGTCAAGATGTATGAAGCGTTGATGGACTTTAAAGTTGTAAACAAGGAAACAACATGAGCCAATATCACACCAACAGAATCCGCAGTGCAGAGCTACTCGCCACATTACCAACAGAGTGGCCGACATCGTTACTTCCCGAAATCCAGAGTCGCATCCAGTCCAGCGGGCAATCCATTGTTGTGTTGGACGATGACCCAACCGGAACGCAGACCGTCTATGATGTACCTGTCCTGACCGAGTGGTCGGTCGCTACATTGCAGGCCGAACTGGCGCGGGCAACACCGCTCTTCTATGTCCTCACCAACTCACGCAGTTTACCCGCTGCTGCTGCCAGTGCGCTCAACATCGAAATCGCTGAGAACTTATTGGCTGCGTCACAGGCAACAGAACGCCCTTTCTCGGTGGTCAGCCGCAGCGACTCGACCCTGCGTGGACATTATCCAGGCGAAGTAGATGCCCTGCTCTCTGCGCTGGGCTATAGCGTCGATGCACAGCTTATTATCCCCTACTTTTTGGAAGGGGGACGGCTGACCATCAATGATGTGCATTATGTGGCCGAAACCATTGAGGATGAAGCGTGGTTGGTCCCTGCCAGCGAGACACCCTTTGCGCAGGATGCCGTCTTTGGCTACACAAACGCAAACTTGTGTGCATGGGTGGAGGAAAAGACCAACGGTGCAGTATCGGCGTCTGATGTTGCATCCATTACACTGACTGACATCCGCCAAGGCGGGCCGGAGCATGTGGCACAGAAGCTGCAAGGGTTGAACGGTGGCATGGTCTGCATCATCAATGCGGTGACATTGCGCGACTTAGAGGTCGTTGTCCAAGGCATCCTCGACGCCGAGGCCAGCAGTACGCGCTTTATCTACCGCACCGCCGCCTCCTTTGTGCAGATTCGTGCAGGCTTGGCTCCTCGCCCACTGCTGACGGCCAGCGACTTGGGTCTATCCACCGATGGCAGTGGTCCCGGTGGTTTGGTGGTGGTTGGCTCCTATGTGCCAAAGACGACGGCGCAACTCAACGCGCTGTTGGCCGAAGACATCATGACCGACCTCGAAGTGAATGTCCAATTGTTGTTGGATGATGCATCGCAAGCCGAGGAAATTACACGTGTGGTGACAGCAGCAGATCGCGCATTGGCGGCGGGTGAAGATGTGGTAGTCTACACAAGCCGGGAACTGGTGCGCCGTGACGATGCCAATGAAAACTTGCAGGTGGGGCAACGTATCTCTGACAGCTTGGTCGAAATTGTACGCCGCCTCCAGACACAACCACGTTATTTAATCGCCAAAGGCGGCATCACCTCCAGCGACACCGCTACCAAAGCACTGGGCATTCAACGTGCAATGGTGATGGGGCAGATTTACCCCGGCATCCCGCTCTGGCAGGCAGGTGAAGAGAGCCGTTTCCCGGGTGTACCCTATGTTGTGTTTCCCGGCAATGTGGGTGGGGATGGTGCGTTGGACAATACGAAGATCTTAACGACCTAGAGGAAGCTTTGGTAGCCATACAAGGGGTAACGTGGCAGACTGTCTCAGGAATCACACTGCATGAAGTACCAGCAGGGGGTGCTGGGCAG
>JBCCFC010000322.1:0-11188 GCA_039029935.1 Chloroflexota bacterium | reverse complement strand
GCTGACCTGTTGAAATTGTAGAATAGCGTGTGGTACTGTTGTATGTAGCATTGTCGTCTGTGGCATAGTCATGATAGCTCAATGGACCCAGTAGTAGATAGTTGATAGCGATAAAATCACAGTAGAGAGTGTTAGCCAATAATGTGGAAACGGTTTGTAAGTGGGTGTAATCACACGAATACTTTCCCCATACCCTCGTGAGCGCAGAGCCGTTTCCAACCGTTGACTGCGCTGTGTGGCGTTGACAAAAAGCCGTGCGCCTACGTGTGCTGCATTGCTCATGCCCCGTCGATAGCCTGCATGATAACCTAGTCGTGATTCCTGTGCCGTGACCATGCCTGTCAATGTGTCGAGCAGCACAAAGATGAACCTCGCCATAATGACCATGACATCAATCAGTGCTTCGGGCAATCGACACCAACGTAATAACACCACAATGTCAACCAATGGCGTCGTAAAGGCCAAAAAGTTGAGCGCAGAGGCTGCACCGATGGCTCGGCTGACAAGGAGGCTGGCTTGATAGAGCGAAGCAGATGAGGTTGTCAACCAGAATGGACCCACCTGTCGCCCCCAGAAGTGGTCCAAATCAGGGGCGTTTAAACTGACGCTAATGGCAATGCCAACGGTGGTCAACAACAAAAATGAAACTTCCGCCAATAATACCTTGGCAAACACATGGGCAGGCACTTTCGCCCACAGCACTGTCATTCCTGCCATCCACACCAATGCCGTCAGTCCAACCAATGGATGATTGAGGCTGAGGCAAAGGAGTATGACGATGAGTGCTAGCCCAGCCTTGTATGCCGGATTGACAGATGTCAGTCGATTGCCATAGGCGTATTGATCAACGATATGCATAGTTGATTGTGCTGATAGCCCACTTCCAGAAGGGGGATACAATGATCATGGTAAACCTGAGCGATTGAATCCCCCTTCCTGGAAGTGTAGCGATCATCTATTTCTCCTTAGAATTACGGCCGCGGAAAAAACCAAAGCAATAGCCAATCAGCACACCACCAAAGGTTGCTTGCACCGCAAACAACATGCTCTCGGTTTCGCCACCAGGCGGCTCCCAGATATTCGTCGCCCATTCGGCGTTATATTCTGGCGCAATCTCGGCCACAATTTCGGAACCAACGCCGTCAGCACCGCCAAACTCGCTGTCCTGGATAATCACCAATGGTATTGCAGTCAACACAAGAATGGCGACAATGCCAATCAGATAGACTGCTGGGCTAAATCGTTTTGTGGAACTCATCTATGCGCTTGCCTCCGCTGTTTTATTTGCCAACGTGTTTTCCAATAAATTATCATCTGTTGAACTTTGCAATGCATTAAAGATCATCACAGTTAAAATGCCTTCACCAATCGCCAGTGGTATCTGGGTCAGCGCAAAGACAGCCGCAAATTTGAGCCATGCGCCCACAAAGCCACTTACCGGATCAGGAAAGGCCAACGCCAACTGTGTCGTTGTGATGATATAGGTTGCCAGATCAGCGACAAAGGCTGTCGCAAAGACGCGTACATTGAGCGGGGCAGATTGCAATGGCTTCCACACACCATAGTAGGCAATCAGCGGCCCACCAATTGCCATGCTTATTGCATTCGCACCAAGTGTGGTAAAACCACCATGCGCAACCAGCAGTGCTTGGAAAATCAACGCAACCGTCCCCAGAATGGCCGTGACAAAGGGACCAAACAACATCGTCCCCATGCCTGTCCCTGTTGGGTGGCTGCTAGAGCCAGTCACGCTAGGAATTTTGAGCGCGCTCAACACAAAGATGAAGCCACCAGCCAAGCCCAGATACATGCGCTGCTCTGGTCGGTCACGCAGCACCCGTTGTAATTGGATGATGCCCAGCACCCAAAAGGGGAGCGCAACAACCCACCAGATGATGGCCCACATGGGTGGCAAAAAGCCTTCCATGATGTGCATTGGGTTGGGTGCGGCGTGTGCCTGTTGCGTGATAGCAACAGCAAGGACTGCAAATGAAATTGTTAAGAGTAGTCGTTTTTTGAACATGATCCTTTTCCGTTATGACAGATGGGGTGGATATGGATTGAATACATCCAATCCATCGATCCACTCAAAATCAGATAAATTTCTTGTTGCCAACCGAAAACCATAAACAAGACACGTCCCCGCAATTATGGAATCCCCCAAAGATATTTTGCGCTTTTGTTTGAGCGCAACAGCTTCATCCAAAATCTCACGGCTTACTGGTAGTATAATTGTGTTCTTGAAAAAGGTTTCAAAGTAAACTTTTTGTTCATCATTCAAACTATGATAGCCTAAGACTTCTACATAGCTAATACCAAATACATTGGGTGTTTCTTTTTTGATAAATTCACGTAGTTCGCTATGGTGAGGTTGAGCAGAATAAATAATTAAATTACTATCAATCACCATCGTGTTCACGCCCCGGTAAAGCCCTATCGACACGAATTTCCCGTTGCCATGCGGATGCATCCAATGTTGAAAGTGGCGATTCAATGCGCGAGGCCATTTCAAGTGCAGCAGCCATTCTTTCTCCTCTAGTCATACCACCATCGTCAACCTGATAAGAAACCCGCTTTTCATTTAGACTAAGTTTCTGAGATTGATTTGGTTTGACTGAATAACTTTCTTCTTGCTGCTCTTTGCCTACATCTTGATTGGCATGTAGATTGAATAATGCCTGAATTAGTTGGAGTAAATCTGCTTTTGTTAGTTTTCTTGCAGCAGCCAGTATATCTGCTATTGTCGGCTTTATTGCTTCCTGCATTACAGTCATTTATCACCTCCATTACGAGCTGTGTAAGCATTATCAAGTTCTGAGTATATTATTCTGAAGAATATTCTTAAGTTTTTAATATATGTTGAAGTATACCAAGAATTTTACCAACTGGATTGATGGTGTATTCGTCGATATCAATCTCAATTTTACTATCCATTAATCGTAAAAATCGCCAAATACTACCCGTTGTCGTGACACCCCAAATTGTCTCAATCTCGTTAGATTGTGCAGCATTAAATCGTTGAGCGGCAATCATCTCGGCCATACATTGAGGATAGGCAGCAGTCATATCCTGACTTTTTGCCTCAACCATACAAATTACTGGCGACCTAACCGACATTTGATCAGGTGAGTTACTCACAATAAAATCACAATAGCCGTTTAGCCCAGCATCCGTATCTACAGTAAAGTCAACACCTGAGAAAAGGCTGATTTGATTGTTGACCATCTTACGAGCTTCAAACATCACAGGCATAATGATTAATTCTGAACGCGCTTTTTCTGTATTAATATTGACTGCTAATCGAATGGCTTCCTGTAAATTTTCATGAAAATAGGGATTGCACTCTACTTCCGCTACTTGGTTCAGAAAAGAAAGTGGTGAAACAGTTACCGAAAATTTATTTTCTATCTCAGCAATCGTTTTGAAGTCACTGTATGCCATATGAACCCTCCTCAAGTAGGCTAATACTCAATCCCCGCCTGCGCTCGAATCCCCTGCTCACTAAACGGATGCTTTACTTCTCTCATCTCCGTTACCAAATCGGCAAAATCAACCAAATTCTGTGGGGCATAGCGTCCAGTGATGATCAGATGCATCATCGGTGGCTTGTGTTCCTCCAGCCACGCCAGCACTTCGTTGATATCGAGCCAGCCATAATGCAATGGATAGGTAAACTCATCCAGAATCATCAGGTCGTAGGTACTGCTGAGAATTCGCTCCTGCACAAGCTGCCACGCATGACGCGCCCGCGCCTCGGTTTCATCCATATCTTGGCTCGTCCATGTCCAGCCATCACCCGTTGAAATCCAGTCGATATCGCCCATGCGACTGGCCGCTTTAATCTCACCAAACCGAGCATTCTCATTCTTCAGAAATTGCATCACGCCAATTTTCATCTGGCGACCCCATGCACGCATGAGAATTCCTAATGCAGCCGTCGTTTTGCCCTTACCTTCACCTGTATTGACAATTACCAGACCCTTCTTCTTACGCGCCTTACGTACCGCCGCCCGTACCTCTTCTGCATTAGGCATATCGCGTGTTTCCGCTACTTCATCGCTAGGCTGTGAGGCAGAGGCTTGTTTTTCCGGATTCAGTACAAACTGCTCAAGTTCATCATCCCCGCGCAGTTCGGGAGCGTATTCCGGCAGTTCACCCACAGGGTAGAGTTGATGAAAAATATACTCTGTGACAGGTTGCCCACCCAACACATGCTCATGAAAGATGCGTTCGGCTACCGTCTCATCCACGCTGTGATACCAGACGCCATCGGGATAGACCGTGACAATCGGCCCCTTTTGGCAAACACCCATACAGTCAGCCAGCGTACACTTGGTGCGATGAGGGTTGCGCAGTTTGGTCATCCCATGTGTACGACATAGGTCCATCAATGTGCGGTGGATACGCTCTGTCGTTTCAGTATCGGCACAGTCACCATGATTACAGATGAATAATTGTCGTCCATAAGGGCGCATCGTTGGTCCAGTAATGATTGGTTTCGTCATAAAATTTTTCTCAACTGCTCAATAAAATACTGATTTTCGCGCTCGGTCCGCGTCGAAATACGCACATATGCTGGCAACCCAAACGAGGCGCAATCACGAACCACCACGCCCCGCATCAATAGCTGATGGCGAAAATTTGCAGCATTCCCAACATTAACCAAAAAGTAATGCGTTTGCGATGGCATGGGTGACAGGCCAAGGTCCGTCAATGCCGCCACAAACGTTTCTTTGAGCAATGACAGTTGTGTCATTGAACGTTGCAAGTAATCCGCATCTCCCAACGTTGCAACGCCAGCGACTTGCGCCATCGCATTCACCGACCAAGGCGGGCAGACTTGTTTCAACGCTTGAATCACATCCGCATGTCCAACCGCATAGCCCAACCGTAGCCCCGCCAGCCCATGTGCTTTGGTCATGGATCGCAACACAATGACATTATTTGCCTCTAATAAAATGGATGATGGCAACCCTTCCACAAAATCAATATATGCCTCGTCAATCACAAAGAGTGTGTGCGGATGTTGTACCACCCATGTGTGAATGACACTGGCATCAACAACAGCCCCTGTTGGGTTGTTGGGGTTGCATAGATAGACAACGCGCCAAGCTTTTGAAGATAGTGCCTCCGTAACTTGCGGCACGGGTACAGTGAATGCATTCACATCTGTCGCTTGCACTTCGGTGATCTGTGCCTGCATCAACCGCACCGTATTGGCATATTCACCAAATGTTGGGCCGACAATTAACACAGGGTCGTTAACATCCAAAAAGGCCAAGGCAATCAACCACAATAACTCCGCCGTGCCATTCCCTACCAAAATCTGTTCTATAGGAACCTCATGGAGTTTTTGAAGACAACGGCGCACTGCCAGTGTGTCTGGATCAGGATAACACGAAAGCGGCACATGTGTCAATTTGTAGTACACGCTACGTGATGGACCAAAGGGATTGCTATTGACGCTAAAGTCAACGACCATCTCTGGATCGACGTGCCAATTTTCTAACTCAACAGGATTGATGGACCCATGTGGCACAGATAGTAAGGATTCTACACGTTTGGCTGGCTGAGGAGGTCTATGCTTGCTATTCTTCATAAGATTCAAGGTGATTGATGAGTTCATCTAAAAAATAAAAAAGTTGATTGCTTTTTGTCCGATTAAAGTGATAGGCTAGCTCCCCAATAACATCGGATAGGCATTGAGGTTTAAAGCGTATCCACTTCTTTCTGCGATTGTTTAAATCATCTTTCGTGATTTCGTCCATTACAAAGAATGGAGCGTATTTCAAAATGGCTGTTTTTTGCTCATTGTCTAAATCGACTTCAATATACTCATTGCCCATAATTCTTTACCTATCTAGCAGCTTATCGGCCAGAGGAGGATGGGACACGGATTTTGTCCGCAAATAATGCCAACAGTATGACCCCTAAAATGGATGCGACTTGCAGCACACTGATGCTGCGTGCAATATCCGTTGGCCCAGGTTTTGCCAATCCCGCTCCTAGCTGATATTGTCCGGCCTTTTCAAGTTCTACGTCTAATGCCCCTGCCATAGCACTCATGGGCTGACCCGCATTCGGACTATCCGTCTGCTCCGCATCTCGTTGCCAAATCTGCCACGCACCCTTTGCATTTTCTTCGGTAATAGCCGCCGCACCCGTAATAAACAGTGCCGTCAATCGCGCCGGAATCCAGTTGGTGACATCATCCAGTCGGGCAGCAATCTTGCCCTGCCATTCATAGCGCTCATTGCGATAGCCCCACATTGCATCCATCGTGTTGAGAAAACGATAGGCAAACACAGCAGGCAATCCACCTTGGCTATAGAAAAAGAGCGGTGCAATCAAGCTATCAGACGCATTCTCGGCAATCGACTCGATGGCTGCGGCAGTGACCTGTGATTCATTTAACGCAGATGTATCACGGCTGACCAAATGCCAACTGAGCTGTTGACGTGCGGTTTCGATATCGCCATCCAACAACGGTTGCTCTACCTGCCGCCCAGCATCCACCAGTCCACGCAACGAGAGCATCATCTTGAGGGCAACTGCCTCCAGCAGCACACTGATGAGCGGTGGAAACCAAGCTGCAATGCCGCGATAAAGACGTGCGATCGTTGATGCGGCAACCAACCCGACAAGCACAGCTAACCCACCAAAGACAAACTTCCGCTGTGGGTCATCGCTCTTGGGTGCATACTCGCCCATTTTTGCGATTGCTGTGCCCATCCAAGCCACTGGGTGAAACCGGTTGGATGGATCGCCAAAAATCCAATCCAGCATCACAGCAAGGATGATGACTAATCCTCGTGAATTTGCTTGTTGTTGTGTAATCATTCAGCTTTTCCAGGCTCAACTTTCTCAGCCACCCCAGCCTCGCCAAACGTTGCCATCTCATGCATAATCTTACAGGCTCCATCAACAAGCGAAATCGCCAATGCTACGCCTGTCCCCTCACCAAGCCGTAGGCCAATGTCGAGCAACGGTTCCTTGTCGAGCCATTGCAACATAAGATGATGACCTTGCTCTTGCGAACGATGCGCCGCAATGAGATATGGGCGCACCTGTGGTGCCATGCTGACAGCTAACATGGCTGCAGCCGTTGAGATAAACCCATCAACAACAACGGGGCGTCCATGTGCAGCGGTCGCCAAAATAGCACCAGCCAATCCACCAATTTCAAAGCCACCCACTTTGGCAAGCACATCCAGCCCATCAGTGGCATCCGGTTGGTTGATATCCAACGCCTGTTGTACAACCGCCACCTTGCGTTGATAGCCAGCATCGTCCACCCCCGTGCCACGCCCCACGATTTTGGCTGGTGTATGCCCTGTCAACGCACAGGCAATGGCCGCTGATGGTGTTGTGTTGGCGATGCCCATGTCACCTGTGCCGACAATGCTCAATCCCTGTTCCATCTCTGCCTCGATGACCGATGCGCCCGCTAAAATCGCTGCAACTGCTTCATCACGGCTCATGGCTGGACCTTGCGCAATGTTTTGCGTCCCCAACCCAATCTTCTTATTCACCAAGTTTGGGTGAGGTAGTAGTTCCGAAGCCACGCCCATATCGACGATAACGACTCGTGCGCCAACATGCCCAGCCAGCACATTGATAGCTGCCCCACCGCCCAAGAAGTTCAGCACCATCTGCGGCGTCACCTCCTGTGGATAGGCACTGACGCCCTCGGCTGCCACGCCATGATCGCCTGCCATCGTGACGATGACCTTGTGCGGAATCGACGGTTGCGCCTCACCCGTGATGCCAGCTAGTTGAATAGCGAGCTGCTCCAATCGGCCTAGACTGCCTGCTGGCTTGGTAAGGATGTTTTGTCGCGCTTGTGCAGCAGCCATTACATCTTGGTCAAGCGGTTTAATCTGTTGAACCAGTGTATCAATATTGTCCATTCATCTATGCTTTCAAAATATATTGAAGGATGCCTAGTATTTTACCGACTTGGTTGATATGATACTCGCTTATATCCTGTTCAATGTGTGTATCAATCAAACGCAGAAATCGCCAAATGCTCCCAGTGGTCACGACACCCCAAATTGTATCAATCTCATTTGACTGTGCGTGATTAAATTGCTGTGCTGCAATCATCTCGGCCATGCATTGAGGATATGCTGCCGTCATGTCTTGGTTTTTAGCTTCAACCATACAAACAACAGGGGATGAGATAAAAGATAGGTCTGTTGAACGGCTTAAAATAAAATCACAATACCCATTAAGCCCTGCCTCATTATCTACCGTAAACTCAACACCGGAAAAAAGACTCACTTGACGATCTACCAGGTTACGTGCTTGCTGAAGCACTGGTGCAATAAGAAATTCAGAGCGGGCTTTCTCAGTATTTATATTGATTGCAAGTTTGATGCTGTCTTGTAAATTTTCATAAAAATGTGGATTAGGCTTCACTTCCTCAATCTGGAACAAGAACGAAGTATTGGATGAAACTGTAACAGAGAATTTATCTCTTATCGCACCAATGGTTTTAAAGTCACTATATGCCATGTTAAACCTCCAAATTGGCAATCTAATCAGATTGTTAATCGTCCGCCACCTAATTCACTCTTTAATTGTTTATACTTTCAATATGTATTGCAGAATACCAAGAATTTTGCCAGCCTGATTTACTAGATACTCGCCCATATCAATCTCAATTCGTTTGTCAGTCAAACGCAGAAATCGCCAAATACTACCTGTAGTGACAACGCCCCAAACTGTATCAATCTCATTTGACTGTGCGGCATTAAATCGTTGCGCTGCAATCATCTCGGCCATGCATTGAGGGTAAGCCGCAGTCATATCTTGATTTTTTGCTTCAACCATACAAATCACTGGTGATGTAACAAACATTTGATCAGGTGAACGACTGATAATAAAATCACAATAGCCATTGAGTCCAACATCAACATCTACTGTAAAATCAACACCTGAAAATAGACTTACTCGACGATCTACTAGTTTACGTACCTCAATAAGTATCGGTGCAATAATTAATTCAGAACGGGCTTTTTCTGTATTAATATTGACTGCAAGCTCGATGTTTTCCTGTAAATTTTCATAAAAATGTGGATTAGGCTCAATCTCTGATACCTGCCCTAAAAAGGGCGTTGATAAGATCGTAACACCAAACTTATTTCGGATATCAGTAATTGTTTTAAAGTCGCTATATGCCATATCAAACCTCCGCTCTACAATCCAACCATCCTGTTAATCATCTGCCAATCCAGTGCATCCTCTACCGTATCAGCTAAACGATCATACGCCTGTGTACGCAACTCCCGCAGTGTCAAGCCACCACCCTGCCAACCCAATTCGAGGAGCCATGCTCGCCGAAACTCATCATTTTCAAAAATACCATGCAAGTACGTTCCCCATACCAAGCCATCCACACGGACTGCGCCATCCACAACACTCACGGGTTGCCCATTACGCTGCACAATTTCACCCAACGGTGTCGCCCCCTCTAGCAGTTCTGTCTCACCCACATGAATTTCATAGCCTTCTACAGTTTGGCTGCTATATTTTCTATTGAGCAGCTGCAACCGTGCCTGATGGGTATGTTTGACTTGGCAAAACTCTGTTGTAATTGGTAATAAGGACAACCCTGCTGTCTCGGAGCCTACAGGACTCTCCACACCATACGGATCAGCCAACTGTTGACCCAGCATCTGATAGCCGCCACAAATGCCAATCACATGGGTCCCTCCTTGATTGACCGCATGGAGAGCCTCATCCAACCCCTGCTCACGCAGCCATACCAAGTCCGGGATCGTCACCTTTGTGCCTGGAATGATCACCACATGCGGCTGTCCAAGTTCACTGATCTTCTGCACATAGCGCACCCGCACACCTGACTCTGCGGCCAATGCATCAAACTCATCAAAGTTGGCAATATGTGGCAGATGGATGATAGCGATGTCAACCTGAACCTCAGCATCGTCCTGCTTATCCGGCTCATCCAGCACCACTGCATCCTCATCCGCAATCTGCATATCTGGCACAAAGGGAATTACACCCAATGTCGGCACACCAAATGCCTTTTCACGCAATACATCCAGCGCATCTCCCAGCAACGACGCATCACCCCGAAATTTGTTGATGATAAAGCCCTGAATCTGCGTCCGTTCCTCTGGCTCCAGCAGCAGCATGGTCCCCGCTAGTGCAGCAAAAACACCGCCGCGATCAATATCACCGATGAGCAGACAGGGGGCATTGGCATGACGTGCCATACGCAAGTTGACAATATCCCCTGCCTTGAGGTTAATCTCTGCCGGACTCCCCGCTCCCTCCAAAATCACGACATCATGCCGCGCCGCCAACCGATCATATGCCGCCTGCACCTCGCCCCACAGTTGCCGTTTGATGTCAAACCAGTTCTTCGCCTCAATGTGACCGACCGCCTTGCCATTGAGCACAATCTGACTACGGCGATTGGCTTCCGGCTTGAGCAACACCGGGTTCATGTCTGTGTGCGGCACAATCCTCGCTGCCTCAGCCTGCACCAACTGCGCCCGCCCCATCTCGCCACCATCCGGTGTCACCCCGGCGTTGTTGCTCATGTTCTGTGCCTTGAATGGTGCAACATTGATGCCCCGACGCGATAGTATGCGGCAGAAGGCGGTGGTGAGGAGGCTTTTGCCAGCGTTGGAGTGGGTGCCGAGTAGCATGAGAGCATTGGCGTTCATGATTTAAAAATTAGCTCCTTAATTTCTTGAGAAATAAATGGCAGATTTGGCTTTGTATAGCTTAACCCTACGGGAATGACTAATTCATATACTGTCATGATTACACTTCCACTAACTCAGTTTCCAAATTTGTAACACCCCGATTTTGCCATATAATTTGGCCTAAACTGCAAGTGCCATTTGCCCCCGGAAACTCAAAATCATGACATTCTGTTGGGAATTCTTCTGTATTGTACAAAAGACATTTCGCTTTATGCCAATATTTACCATTTTTATGAGCGGGTATTAAATGTATGCAATTTGTATTCGCTGGCTTTAAACCATTTTCATATCCAGGTACGCCATAAACGTCATGTGCAACGCAGCACGCTCCTGAACGAAGACATTGCACTTTATGCTGACTTATCTTTATATTCATCATTTATTAAATCTGAATCACCTGTAAGAGAGACGCCGACTATACTATTACCTAATTTTGATTTAGCTAACCG
>JBCCFC010000321.1:0-11191 GCA_039029935.1 Chloroflexota bacterium | reverse complement strand
TTTGACGAGAATACCATTATCTGAGGCGATACGGAGGAAATTGACCACTGTAATCGGGGCGACAAGCCTCATATGACACCCAAAATAGGCACAGAGCGCGGCCACAGCACTCGCAGGACCCAAAAGGGGCAAGGCCAACGCACTAAAGGCCAGCGTTGGCGGCGCACCGATGTCGGCCATCCTCTCCCCACGAGACTGGACTGAGGTTTTGAAATCTGTCATATCGCTTAACATTTCGCCAATTCGACCTGCGACGCTCTCTTGACCCGCTTTTTCGGCTTTTACATGAATCGTGCCAGCGAGGACAACCGTTCCGGCCAAGACTTGCTGCCCCGGCTCTTTTTCCACTGGCTGTGATTCTCCAGTGAGCATACGCTGGTTGACATTTGCAAACCCGTCGTAAATGATGCCATCGACAGGAATGGTTTCACCCGTGTGTATGACAACCACATCGCCGCTTTTTAATGCCTCAAACGGTATTTTGATCTCAACCCCCTCTTTCTGAATCCACACAAAACGAGGTTGCTTGTCAAAAAGGGTGATCAGCTTCTTGCGGCTGTGATCTTCGGTTTTGATCAAAACTTTTCGGCTTAAGAAATAGAGTGTACACATCAAGGATGCCGCAAAGAAATGCCCCGTGATAATCGTGCCTGCAAGCGAAACCGTGTCAACCAGTGCAATGGCGATTCGACCTTCTCGAAAGAGTGGGGGTGATCTGATAAAAAAGTAGGTAGATGGATAGAGCAGTATAGATAGACCGAACAGACCCAACAGTGGATAGAATAGACCCGCTGTGGTCAAGCCCAACGAGGCGACAGACAACGTGAAATAGCGGTTCATTTGTGTTTCTATCTCGCTTATTTGTCCCTCATGTGTATCCTGAGCGATTTCTACAAATTGTTGTTGGCGTGACCCATCAGAAGAGGGATTGAGTTGCCTTTCTGTTAGTTTTTGAAGCAATGTTTGTTCTTTCGCTCCTCCAACGAAAGTGGTAAATTTTGCACCTTGTTGTCTGCATTGTACCAACTTTTTAGCATAGAATGTCCGAGACATCTTTTTAGTTTTTTTGTGCTCTTTGATGGTTTTGACGACCCTACTATAGATGCGCCCACCATAGAAGACACCACCCCCAACAACCAAAACACCGATTGATGCGAACATATAACTGACCTCGACTTAGTTCAATTCCTACGCTCGACCGCCTCCTGTGCCTTTCACCCACAGCGACTCAAAGTTGGCGAGCATCACGTCTGCAACACTGATGGTCTTGTTTGACCCAAAGACGGTAAAGACAGCATCAATATTTGGATAGACAAAAAATGGAATAGACAGTCGACTCACTGGCCGCGTATGCTTCACCTCATGTGGGGTGCTGACAAACTGTCCATCCGTCCAGTATTGTAACATATCGCCCAAGTTGATGACGAAGGTATTTTCGAGACAGGGGGCATCGAGCCAATTCCCGTTCCCAATTGCGCAGGCAAAATGGGTACAAGGGTGTCTGGCCGAGCAGGTGGGTCATTATGCCGAAGCAAAAATTCTGTTAACAGAAAATCTGAATACGCGTTACCCGTCACTGCGCTCAAAAGCGATGCCCACATTAGGGTGGGTCTTGATGGGGTTGGGTGAGTTCGCAGAGAAAAAGGCTTATTTTCTACAAATTCATGAGGAAATACTGCATACCCACGCACTGCCCATCCGTCTTGAAGCACAGGCGGGGGTTGCTTGTCTTACCATCAAACAGTCCATCCAAACAGGAGCAACCAACCACTGCCAAACCTAACAGATTGTCTTGGACCTGCAGCACATAGAGCAAAACTCAGCAACGGCTGCAGAAATGCGTCGGCGAATTCGTGACTTCGTGGTAGAATGGGGGTTTTAATTGTTGATAATTATGTTTATTGAGAACGGAACTCCAATAACGTTATGATGACACATTGATGAAAGGAGAGACTATCATGAAAATTGGTGTCGTATTTCCACAGATTGAGATGCCTGCGGACCCAGGTGCGATTAAGACCTATGCCCAGACAGCAGAGGGCTTGGGGTTTGATTATTTGTTGGCCTATGACCATGTGTTGGGGGCAAACCCTGAGCGGCCAGATAAGCTGGTGGGGCCATATACATGTGAGGATTCGTTCCACGAACCCTTTGTGTTATTTGGCTATTTGGCTGCTTTGACGGAACGTCTTGAACTGGTGACGGGGATTATCATTCTTCCCCAACGCCAGACCGCACTGGTTGCCAAACAGACGGCACAGGTGGATGTTCTGAGCAATGGGCGTCTGCGGCTGGGATTTGGTGTAGGATGGAACCATGTTGAATACGAGGCACTCAACCAAAATTTCAAGACGCGTGGCAAACGCTATGATGAGCAAATTCCATTGCTGCGTGAGTTGTGGACGAATCCATTGGTGACATTTAAGGGTGAGTATCACACGATTTCGGACGCGGGACTCAACCCCATGCCCGTGCAACAGCCCATCCCTATCTGGTTTGGTGGGCGCGCAGATGCGGCGTTACGTCGAGCGGCGCGCTTGGGTGATGGATGGATGCCCGCATTTATGCCAGCAGAACAGGCCACGTCTTATGTAGACAAGTTGCAGGGCTTCTTGGCTGAGGCTGGAAAATCACTGGATGACTTTGGCATCGACCCTTGGATTACAATTGCCAGCTATGATAGCCCTGATGATTGGGCGAAACAAGCTGAGGCATGGAAAGCATTGGGTGCGACGCATATTGCTATCAACACAATGAATGCTGGCTTTAGCTCAGTCGATGAGCATCTGGCAGCGATTCAACAATTCAAAGAGATCGTTTAGACAACGTTAGATTGGTCCAATGGTTCAGAAACCGAGTTTTTTGAACCATTGGACCAATCTCCCTGTCTCTTAACTTCAATTACCACAAGAAAGAAGTAAATCATTATGACAACATATTCTGAAAATCCAGCCATCGAAAAGGCCATGCAAAGCGTGGCTGCGGTTGTGCCAAAAGCTGAGGCGGACCCAACCCGTCCCGTCTATCATTTTCGCCCACCTGCTAATTGGATGAATGACCCTAACGGAACCATCTATCACAACGGCGTCTATCAGCTCTTCTATCAACACAATCCCTATGGTGACGACTGGGGGCACATGCACTGGGGACATGCGCGCAGCACCGACTTGGTCAACTGGGAGCATCTGTCGATTGCACTGTGGCCGTCGCTAGAATTGGGCGAAGACCATTGTTTCTCTGGCTGTGCATGGGTGAACGGAGATGGCGAGCCAACATTGGTTTACACGATGGTGGGCCAAGACCGTGAGAATCCTGAACAGCGTTTTCGACCCTTCGAGCAGTGGGCGGCGGTCGGTTCAGCAGACTGGATGACATGGCAAAAGCATCCACAAAATCCGATTCTATCACTAGACACACATGGTGGGCCACCCTTTGAAGGTGGCTGGCGTGACCCGTTCATCTTTGAGGCAGGTGGTCGTACGCTGCTTGTGTTGGGTGGCTCCTATGACGACACAGCTTCGGTTGCGCTCTATGAATGTACCGATGGTAGCCTAGTCAACTGGACCTACAAAGGCTCTCTCTTTGAGCAACCTCGTTCTGAACTAGATTTTCAGGAATGCCCCAACTTCGCAAAAACGACCAACCCTGATGGCGAAGAAAAATGGGTATTGTTGACCTCACCGTTCAAACCTGTGCATTATGTCGTTGGCACATTTGACGCCGAGTCGCTCCAGTTTACACCGGAAACACAGGGTATTCTTGATCCTGGTATCAGTCAATTCACCAAGGAAGATGGCTCGCCAGGAATTTCGCCCAACTTCTACGCCACCAATATCCTCTATGATGAACGATGTATTTTGTTGGGATGGGTGCGCGGCTTTGAGCCTGGAATGGGGTGGAATGGATGTATGGCACTGCCACGTGAATTGTCTGTGGGGGCTGATGGTCATCCTCGCCAAACACCTATTGCCGAACTCCAGCAGTTGCGTGGTGAAACCTATCGCGTTGAAGACATTGCCTTGAGCGAAACGCCACATATGTTGGACGTAAGCGGGGACACACTGGAAATTGAAGCAACATTTGAAGTTGGTGTAGGCATTGGATTACAGGTGCGCCGCTCTGATGATGGCTCACGCTGTGTCGCAATCCACTATGATGGTGCAGAGTTGGATGTGGCTGGAACCAAAGTGGCCTTTGCACTGGACGATGGTGAACTGTTGAAACTGCATGTTTTTATTGATAAGTCTGTGATGGAGGTCTTTGTCAACGATGGCCGAGCCTGTGTGACACGTATTTTGGACAAAGCCTATGCAGATACCGCAGTTGATGATCTGGGCGTCGCTGTCGTTGGGCAAGGGACCGCAAGGGCAACCAACCTACATTGTTGGCGACTCTCTTCTATCTATTAGCACAACATTATACTCTATTTGTTGACAAAAAGTTGTGTAATAAGGTGGGTAATCTGTTTCAATTTGTGGATTACTCACCTATTGAAGCATTGATCTCTTACTTGACGGAACAAAAGCCAGTATCGCAGGTTGGCTACCTGCGTCACAGATAACCAATTTGTGATACTGGTTTATACTTTCCTATTCAATGAATAACAATCAGTTAACCAGCCTTTCACCAAAAATTGGCAATCTTGTCAACTTGATAGCACTGGACCTGAACAACAATCAATTAACGAGCCTGCCATCATCAATCGGTAATCTGAGGTGTCTTAGAGAGTTTGGACTTTCGTCTAATCAGCTCACGGGCTTACCCGATGCATTTACGCAATTGGTCAATCTGGAACCAGGTTATACAAGCAATTTTCACAGTATTAACGACAACCACCTAATAGGCGTGGGTCCCACATTACAAGCATTTCTGGACGAAAAATATCCTTTATGGGCAACCACACAAACCATACCGCCATCCCAAACCATGCCGTCATCCCAAACCATACCGCCCTATCGGGTCTATTTACCCATGATTAAGCAGCCTGGGTTTATTGGGCATAGTTGCATATAAAGAGCTTAAGCGCGAGCTTGACGCACTTCTTCCGGCAACGCCTCCTCATCCCAAAAGCCGATCAGGATACCGCGTTTCTCACGATTATTTCCACCCGCGATAAATTCAACCTGCTCCGGACTCATGTCTGCACGTTTGCTACGGTGTAACATCCACTGCATGAGATGCGCCTGCATTTCGTCGCAGACCTGTGCATAGGGAACGTTACCACCCAAGTCCGTCAACTCATTGGGGTCGTTCTTCAGATCAAAGAGCATAGGGCGGAAATCCTCAAAGGCAATATACTTCCACCGCTCCGTACACACCATCACGCTCCAGCATTGATCATGCGGACGATTCAATGTCGCCCGTGCGCCCCGGTCACTATAATCGACTTCGCTGATGGCATAGTCACGCCATGCAACATCCAAATTCTGATTATGCAGCAGCGGCAGCAACGAACGGCCATCAAGTCGGTAGGATGGCTCACCCCCCATAGCCTCGATAAAGGTGGGGATATAGTCGATGGATTCCACGAGCCGCGCCTCGGCTGTACCGCGTGTCGCATCCGCTTCGGGGCGTGGGTCCACGACAATCAACGGCACACGCACAGACGCGTCATGAAAAAAGCTCTTTTCGCCCAACCAATGATCACCCAAATAGTCGCCATGATCGCTGGTGAAGACAATCATGGTGCTGTCCAACTCACCGCGCTCCTCCAAAAAGTCCATCAATCGACCGATCTGATCATCGATCTGCTTGATCAGCCCCATATAGGTGGGGATAACGGCATGACGTACCTCATCTGACACAAAAGTACGGCTTGCTTGATGCTGCATATAGGCGGCAAAGACTGGATGAGTATCCTCTTTTTCAGATGCGGAGCGGTTGGCAGGCGGCACAGTGCTTGCATCATACACATTATGATAGGGCGCAGGGGCAACATAGGGCCAATGGGGTTTGATGTAGCTTAGATGCAAACACCAAGGCTGATCGCCAGCCTCCTCGATAAATTCCATCGCACGACTGGTGGTGTAGGGTGTCTCCGAATGCTCTTCTTTGATGTTGGCAGGATACGGTGCTGATTTGAGGAACCAACCACTCAGAAAGTCGCCATTCTCGTCGATTGCGCCATTGGCATGGGTGTGCCAGGGGTTGTCACCCGTATACCCTTGTGCGCGTAGATATTGGTTGTAGACGGCATCACGACTGTTGGCATCATTGGGGTGTAGACCATCATCACGCCAGTACGGTTCAAATGCGCCTTCACGCAACCGCTGCCCCACAGGTGAATCAGGTTCAATGTGCAGCCGCTTCATGCCCTCGACGTTAGGCACAATGTGTGTTTTGCCCACAAGGGCGGTGCGGACGCCCAATGGTTCAAGGTAATCGCCCAAAAATAGCTCGCCTACAGGCAATGGGGCAAAGTTGATCGAGCCGCCATGTGCCGACGCATAACGCCCTGTGTACATAGCAGCGCGGGACGGACCACAACAGGGCGACTGCACATAGGCACGGTCAAAACGCACACCGCGGGCCGCCAAACGGTCTATATTGGGTGTCTCCAAATGTGGATGACCATAACACGAGAGGTAGTCCCATCGTAGCTGGTCACACATGATAAATAAAATATTGAGTCGTTGAGTCATGATTTTGTTTGTGTGAAAAGAAAACTATTCTGAAAAATTGAAACGTTTTAATCCTAGCATGAATCTCAACGACAGTCAAATCGTAAAGTAAGGCAAACGTAGATAAGCAGTATTGTTATTGAACGGTGGGAGAGTGATGAGTGATGAGTGATGAGTGATGAGTGATGAGTGACAAGTGATGAGTTGATGTTCACACTATCACACTATCACACTATCACACCATCACACCATCACACCATCACACCATCACACCATCACTCTCCCCTTCCTCGCCATCAACGAAAACATCAAAGGTGCTGATATTCGTTCATCGCGCAGCCACCACCAGTTGTCTTCATCTTGCTCCATGATTGGTTCTTGGCGGTGATGGTCGTAGTAGAACATGTTGTGGAATGTGTAGGGGAATTCGTGCAGAAAGTCCAGCGTCAATCCTGCGCCAAGCAGGGCGTTGATGATTTCGCTCATGGAATGCGGCCACTGGTAGAGCGTGCGGTTTTCTGTGCAGGCGTTGGAGTCGGCATAAGTGCTGCCATCGGTGTCGTGGCGGATTGGTTCGCCATCGTTGAAGTAGGGCTGGTGGAGGGGCGTTTGTGATCGACGCAACGCACCCTTAACCAGTTTATGTGAGGGGTGGCTATCGGCCATGTAGAAAAAGCCATCGGGTTTGAGAAACCAAGCGATGGTATCGGCCCACTGCTCTAAATCAGGCAACCACACAATCGTGCCGTAGTAGGTGAGTACAATGTCAAATTCACCGCTCAACGCCCCTGCCAACGAGCAGATGTCCGACTGTACAAACTCGGCATCCAAGCCTAGCTCATCGTTGAGTGTTCTGGCTGTTTGGATGGCTGTAGGTGAAAAATCGACCCCTGTGACTTTAGCACCCTCACGCGCCCACATCAGCGAATCCATGCCAAAATGACATTGTAGATGAAGCAACGATTTACCCTTGACCGAGCCGATGTCATCAGGGATGTTGCGTTTCCAGCCGATTTTGCCCGCACGGAAGTCGTCGATACGGTAATCGGATGTCTGCTGTATATGCACCGCTGCCCATTCATCCCATGTTGCGCGGTTGGTTTTGATGTATGTGTTCGCCATTGATACCTCATATGTATCAAGTTAAGTGGTCGTCGGTGGTCGGTAGGTCGGTGTTCGGTGGTCAATCACTATGTTGTACACGCAGACTGAATACTGACACACCGAATACTGACACACCGACCACAACTTATAGCCCTAAAGCTGCCCGTCGCTGATTGGCCCACCCCATCACAATCCGGTCGGCAATCATCGCAATAAAGGCCATCGACAACCCCGCGACAATGCCCTCGCCCGCGTTGGCGTTGCTGAGTGCGATATAAATTTCTTGCCCCAGCCCGGTTGTGCCGACAAGCGCAGCAATCACCAACATGGACAACGCGTACATGATCGTCTGGTTGACCCCCAACAGAATCACGGGCATGGCCTGCGGGACTTTCACCTGCCAGAGCATTTGCCAGCGTGTACAGC
Source organism: Chloroflexota bacterium (assembly GCA_039029935.1). GTDB lineage: Bacteria > Chloroflexota > Anaerolineae > Caldilineales > Caldilineaceae. The sequence goes on along the minus strand of JBCCFC010000321.1, from coordinate 3,041 downwards.
CCATTGCTTCGCCAGCCTCGACAATGGTTTCCGAGACTGTACGCAGCCCTTGTTCGGTGTAGCGAATCATCGGCACGATGGCATAGATGATGATGGCGAGTAGTGCTGTGAATTCACCAATCTTGAAGAACATGAGCGCGGGGATGAGCAGGACAAATTGTGGCATGGTCTGGAAGGTGTCGTTGATGGGGCGTATAAAAGTGGACACACGATTATTCTCTGCAGCCCAGACGCCGATTGCACCGCCCATGACGATACAGAGGATGACGGCGGCTCCACTGAGATAGACTGAGCGCATGGCGGGCAACCATAGATTGCTCACCAACATCAATAGCTGCGCACCCAGCACAAAGAGCCCCACGTTGCGTCCACCACACTGCCAACCCAACAGGGTGACAATGCCGATGATACAGAGCCAAGGCAATGTCGTTGTGCCAAAGAGCATAAAGCCCCCAAAGAAGGCCAGAATCAGACCTACCCAGCGTGAGTAGGTGAACCCCACAAGCAGCGATAGCAGTGCGACCACACCGATGTAGATGTTGCGTGCCTCCGGCGTAAACTCCACCCCCCACAGAGCGGGAATGATGGCTTGGCTGAGACCACTGCGGATCGGAATCATAAAGTAGGCAAGAAAGGTGTTCTTGATCGTGGTCGTCAATTCAATGTAGTTGGCCGTGATGTAGATGACGCCTTGGTTGAGCGGTCTGGCAAAGTTCAATACCCATGCCTTTGGGTATTGCCCCAGCGCGGGGATGACCTGTGCGAGGGCAGAGCCAATCACAATGATACCCAGCGCATAGATACCTACGCGTCGCCACGATACATTGGCTGTTTGGCTATCCGCATGATTGGTCTGAGCAAAGCCATAGGTAATGCGGTCCAGAACCATCGCCAAGAAGGCAATCACCAGCCCTGCAATCATGCTCTGTCCAAATTGTGCCTTGCGCATGGTGGACAGCACTTCCCAGCCGATATCCTCAAAGCCACCAATGATAGCCGCGATGATGATCATCGAGAACGCGGCCATTGTCGTTTGGTTGACACCGATCATGATCTGTGGCAATGCTGTGGGGACTTCCACCTGCCAGAAGCGTTGACGCGGTGTGCAGCCATTCATGGAACCGGACTCTAAAATCTCGGTTGGCACACGTTGCAATCCCAAAATGACATTGCGCACCATCGGTGGAACCGCAAAAATAATGCTGGCGATTAACCCAACAATGGGGCCAAAGCCAAAGAGCAGCAGAATAGGGATGAGATAGGCAAAGGTGGGGATGGTCTGCATAAAGTCAAGCGTGGGCTGGATGATGGCATTGGCTCTTGGCGAACGAAAGCCAAGGACACCGATGACAAAGCCCAACATGGCTGCAAAGGGGATTGCTAGCAGGACAAGGGCTAGTGTGTTCATACTCGGTTCCCAATGACCGACGACCAAGATATAGAGGAGTGTTGCGCCTGTAAAGATTGCGACCTGTCGTCCGGCTGATTTATAGGCAATAAGAATGAACAGCCCAACGGTGACAGGCCAAGGCATCCATTGCAACAGCGATTGGATCCACTGCATCGGCAGCGTGAATATTGCGGCGAAGGCACGAAACGCGGGTTTGAGTAGATCGATGATGAAGTTGACTGAGATATCTGTCCATGTTTGGAGAGGTAATGCCCAGCGTTCAGGGTATGCCACAAGCCACTCAGCGGTCTGGCTGAATGCGATTACGACAAGGCAGAAGGCAAACAGCCCTATCCATGCGAAGAAGTTTTGGTTTTCTGATTGATTTTCAATATTCATGTGTATAGATTCAAAACTTGGTTGACACAAACATTAACAATTCACAAATTCAACAATTCACAAATTCAATAATTCACAAGTTATTACCCCTGTGAACGTTTGGACATCGCCAACACCAAATCATAAGGCGTCAACTGACCCACAATCTTGGCCCCATCACTGACAAATAGCTGCTGTGTACCATCCTCAAAGAGTTGCACCGCCTCTTCAACGGTCTTATCCTGTGCAATGGTTGGCATCGAATCACCTGGTGTAGCTGTCAAAGGCGACATCACAGCCTCAACCTTCAGCACATGGCTGACAGGCACTTCACTGGTAAACTCAGCCACATAGTCATCAGCAGGGTTGAGGATAATCTCTTCGGGTGTGCCAATTTGGGCGATTTGCCCAGCGTGTAGAATACAGATGCGGTCAGCGAGCCGGATGGCTTCCATAAAATCATGGGTGATAAAGACAATGGTTTTTTGTAGCTGTGCTTGAAGTCGCAGAAATTCATCCTGCATTTGGCGGCGAATCAGTGGGTCGAGTGCAGAGAACGGCTCATCGAGTAGCCAGATGTCCGGTTCTACAGCCAGCGAACGCGCAATGCCCACACGCTGTTGCTGCCCACCTGATAGCTGACGTGGATAGGCATTTTCACGCCCACCCAAGCCCACCAGCTCGATCATCTCTTTGGCCTTGTCAACACGGCTCTTGTGGCTGATATTTTGAATCTTGAGCGGAAAGGCAACATTTTCCAGCACAGTTAAGTGGGGCAGAAGACCAAAATTTTGAAACACCATGCCCATCTTGTGGCGACGCAGATCAACCAGACGCCGTTGGTTGACAGTAAGGATGTCTTCTCCATCCATGAGAATCTGTCCACGTGTTGGCTCCACCAGACGGGTGATACAGCGGATCACGGTTGATTTGCCAGAGCCAGATAGCCCCATGATGACAAATTTCTCACCCTCGGCAATGTCAAAGGAAATGTTGGCAACCGCAGGGATATGCTCTGCGCTGCGCATGGTCTCCACGAGCGCGTTTGTGTCTTGCGCTGGTGATTGATTTTGCGCAAAGAATTGCTCAGGATTGGAGCCGTAGACTTTCCAGAGTGATTGGACAGAAATTTTGTGTTCAGTGGTTGAATTTGTGGTTGAATTTGTGGTTGACCCAACATGTGCCATCGTCATTTTCTCACTATGTACTTTGTATGGTTTGTGGTTATCGTGTGTCAGGCGTGGCTTGATGGATGAAAAAATGCCCAAATTTT
>JBCCFC010000320.1:0-11206 GCA_039029935.1 Chloroflexota bacterium | reverse complement strand
TCCCCCGTCATGCTGATTATGATTTGGTGCAACAGAGTGCCATTCAGCAACTATTGGCCGACACTACCGTCCATCAACAACCCGCTGACATCATCATCCACTTGGCTGCAAGTGTGGGGGGCATCGGCGCAAATCTGACCCATCAGGCAGAGTATTTCTATCAGAACTTGATGATGGGTACGCAGTTGATGCATGAATCGTATATAGCGGGGGTACAAAAATTTGTTGCCATTGGCACAATCTGTGCCTATCCCAAATTTGCACCGATTCCCTTTTCAGAGGATAATCTGTGGGATGGTTATCCAGAAGAAACCAACGCACCTTATGGCTTGGCAAAAAAGATGATGCTGGTTCAATCACAGATTTATCGCTCGCAATATGGCTTTAACTCAATTTATCTACTGCCGGTCAATCTCTATGGACCCGGTGATAATTTTGACCTAGAAACATCACATGTCATTCCAGCCTTGATTCGCAAATGTTTGGAAGCCAAGGAGCGTGGCGATGATCATATTGTGGCCTGGGGGGATGGCTCACCAACGCGGGAGTTTTTGTATGTGGAAGATGCCGCAGAGGGCATTTTGTTGGCGACTGAGCGGTTGAACGAGAGTGTGCCTGTCAATCTGGGCAGTAGTAATGAAATTAGCATCAAGGCATTGGTAGAGACAGTGGCACAGGTTACTGGCTTCGAGGGTGAAATTCACTGGGATATGAGTCGTCCAAATGGTCAACCTCGGCGCAAGTTGGATGTGACAAAAGCACAGCAGTTGTTTGGGTTTTGTTCACAGACGGTCTTTGCGGATGGATTATATAAGACGGTTGATTGGTATCACCATAATATTGGACAGTAGGACTTCAACTGAGAACATAGAATAGGTTAAGGCTCAATAGATATGTTCTCATTGTGTCATCACTATTTGCAGAATAAGCTGAATGTTCACAACAATTAAACGATTGGGGAAATTGTCCAGTATTTATATGCTGGGAGATATTCTACAAAAAGGGGCGGCATTTTTACTACTACCACTCTATACAATTTATTTGACGCCTGCTGATTATGGCATCATTGCAATTACCACAATGGTTAGCTCCTCAGTGGTTTTGCTGCTTTCGTTTGGACTACCGGGGGCTATCCAACGATTTCATTATCAGATTTCCGATATAGAGCAACTTCAGTACTTTTATGGGACGTTATGGACGTTTTTGATAATCGTTCCAGGTGTGCTTATTGGCCTGACTCATTTTTATGGAGAATATCTCTTTGGCATTGTCTTCAAACAAATTCCTTTCTCCCCATATATTGAGTTGAGTATTTGGAAAGCATATTTTGAAATTGCCTTTTTGACATTATCATTGACTATTTTTCGGATTACAGAGCGTGCTTATCAGTATATTTTTCTCAATCTTCTAACTTTTTTTCTAACAGCCACATTCACTATCTGGTACATCATACTCAATGATGAAGCAGCATTGGGCGTTGTGAAGGCTCAGTTTTATGCAACCGCATTTGTCTCGCTTATTTCCTGCTACTTTATCTTAAAAGAGATACGGTTTAGTTTTACATGGCTGCGTTTAAAGGATGCATTCGCCTATAGTTTACCATTAATTCCACACTTCATTGCACATTGGGGTCTAGGGTTATCGGATCGTGCAATATTAGAACGATATGTATCAATGAACCAGATTGGGATTTATTCGCTAGGGTATCAATTTGGGTTGGCATATCAACTATTGAATACATCGATCAATAACGCGCTATTACCAATGTTTAGTCGTGCGGCAAAAGATGAACAGGAGTATGGGTTACTACCCCGAATTGCAACCTACTATATCGGTGTCATTACATTCATTGGGTTGGCGGTGGCATTGCTCACTGAAGACATCATCCTGCTGCTGATTCCGCAGTCCTATCACGGGTCAACACAAATTATCCCTTGGGTGGTTGCAGGTTACTTAATGATGGGGCTATATTGTATCCCTATGAATTGGTTGGCTTTGACGATGGGGAAGACAAGTATCATCCCCATAATTACGTTGAGTAGTGCGGTTGTTAATATTGGCGGAAACTTGATCTTTGTTCCGCGCTTTGGCATTATTGCCGCGGCAATTAATACACTGGTGGGATATGGTGTCCTTTTTGGATTACTCTATCTCTACTCGCAATGGATCAAAGTTTTCCCTTATCAATATGGCCGGATTTGCAAAATCTTTTTGGCGATATTGTTGCTATTCATTGGTGGACGTGTTGTTGCGCAATTTACACCGTTCATCAATCTTGGCCTACACATTCTCATATTGTCCCTATGCCCAATTTTGTTAACCCTTATGCAATTTTGGTCTGAAGAAGAAAAAGAACAGTTTTTTTCTTTAGCCCAACCAATCTATCAGAAATATATGAAAACAGAAAGACGCAAGGATCTATAGAAATTATGCTTGAGAAATTGAGATCACAAGCAAAGCAAATTATCCCAGCCTCGGTGCGGAGCCGATTAAAAACCATTCAAAACAAGATTAAATATCCGTATATTACCACACTAGGTGATGAACCTTTTGCGGGTAGCCGTTTTGAAATCAGTGGACCCACCGAAGAATTTCGCATTTTGCACTACGGTGATGAGCGCCAATTTTCACAAATGATTTTAGACGCCATCGAGCCACGTGATGTTTTTTTTGATATTGGTAGCTGTGTTGGGATTCTTGCTATTCCTGCATCATTGCATCAGGCACAGGTCTTTGGGTTTGAACCAGACCCCATGTATCGTCAACGGATACAACGAAATATTGAATTAAACGACATCAAAAGCGGTATTCAAATCCTAGATTGGGCGGTTTCTGATCAATCAGGCACGGCAAAGCTCTACACCGATGGTATAGAAGGGTTATCGGCTAGTTTACAGGCAGCTGGGGGGCGAGGGTATGTTCAGGTTGAAACTAACTCGATTGATCAAGCAATTGCATCAAACATACTGCCACCACCTGACATTATCAAGTTGGATATTGAGGGGGCAGAGATTCTTGCGTTACGCGGTATGAGAAATTTATTACATAGCCATGACGCACCAAGAATGATTTTTTGCGAGTTTCATCAATCATTTCTGGCGGAATTTGATGCCACAGAAGAGGACTGTATTCAAATCCTGCTAGATGCTGGCTATGAGAGAACGTATTGGGAACCCCGTAACGATCAATCGCATGGGGTTTTTGCAAAAAATATACACGAAACAACGGAATAGGATGTGTCAATTGAAATTGTTACTTATGGGTCAGCAAGTCATTGATATACTCTTGCAAAGTTTGAAGGATAACGTAAAAAAAGTTTTAAAACGCGATGGCAATGCCGAAACGACGGATGAGGCGAAGATAGTCCATCAATTATTAGATAGACTCGGCTATCAAGGTGTCATGATTGATGTGGGTGCACATTTTGGTGGTACGCTTGTAAGGTTTGCAAGACGCGGCTGGATTGTTTATGCATTCGAGCCAGATGAGAATAATCGCTCAGTGCTTCTAAAAAAGTTTAATCACAGAAAAAATGTACACATCAGCGAGTTAGCTGTTTCTAACAAAACAGAAGAGAATGTTAATTTTTTTTCAAGCCCTGAATCAACAGGCATTAGCGGCTTGTTGTCCTTTCAAGAGAGCCATGTTTTATCACAACAGGTGACAACCACGACATTGGATGCGATTATTCAAGATCATCAAATAGAGACAATCGATTTCCTAAAGATTGATACGGAAGGATTTGACCTTTTTGTGCTGGAAGGATTTCCCTGGTTTGAACATCCCCATCCTCGTGTTGTCATTTGTGAATTTGAAGATCGAAAGACAAAACATCTAGGCTATACCAGCATCGCTTTAGCAGATTTTTTACTTGAAAAAGGCTATAAGATACTTGTCTCTGAGTGGTATCCAATAGAACAATACGGTGATAGTCATCAGTGGAAACGCTTTTTTATCTATTCACAAAGTTCAGACAGTACCATTGATTCTGATGCATGGGGCAATTTCATTGCCGTCCATGAGTCAACGACATTTGATGCATTGGTTCAATTAACACAGAGCAAAGGTTAATCAACATGAATCACTTAACTGATTTGATGCCCGAATTACAAAGAGATTGTGTGTATGATATTGCAGAATACTTAAGACCATCTTTATTTATTGATGTTGGTGCAGCCGCAGGTCATGTGGTACAAGAAGTGTCGAACAAATGGATTGCTTCTCTGGAGGAAGCGGTTGGATTTGAACCCTTTCCCAATAATCATCAATATTTCGAGGCGAATACAAAGGATTGTGATTGTGCCGTTCGGTTGATCAAGAAAGCGGTTAGCGATGAGCAGTCCCAAGCGACCTTTTTTGTTTCTGCGACAGTACAAGGCAACGAAACAGGGTGGGAAGATTATGTCGGGTATTCGTCCCTTGGTTCTCTGCTCTCTTCTTTAACACTGACCCAACGGATCAAGAACAGACTCAAATATCTCGTATTTGACCTTTGGAAACGCAAAGGGACAGATGAACAAAAATTCTTAACTGTTGAGACAACGACCCTCGATCATGAGTTCAATCATCAACAACTCATGCAGTCAGCAACCTTTCTCAAAATAGATGTTCAAGGCGCAGAGGAACAGGTGTTAAACGGTTCTCGCCAATTATTGTCTTCTGGAAGCCTTGATATTATCTACATTGAATGGTCAGGGGAAACGAGTGTGTTAGATATATTATCTACACACGGATACACAATATACGACACGACATATGTTGTGTTTGCAAAAGAAATGGATTCCGTTCATTTATTTGAAGAATTGGGTATGGAATACATGGATACGGTACAGCTATCAACAGGTCGTCAAGCATATGAAATGATCATGAAGGATGATCCTCTGACGGTCATCAATAAAATAAAAAAGCATCGATTGGGCAATATACAAACAGATCTAATCGCCGTTCATGACAAGAAGCATTCCGAATTTCTTGATGCAATCCAAACTTATCAGAAAAAATATATTTAGATTTGATCTTTAATAGAATTAATTATGGAAGAAAAAAACAAAATTGTTGCAATTGTTCCAATGCGCCATAATAGCGAGCGTGTTATTGGCAAAAATTATCGTGCATTTGCGGGAAAACCGCTTTATCACCGTATCATGACTGTTTTAGAGAGTTCACCATTGATTTCTCAAATTGTGATTGATACGGACAGCCCAACCATTATGCAAGATGCAGCCGAGCATTTTCCGCGAGTGCTTATCCTTGAACGCCCCGTACACCTAAGAGATGGTGCAACGCCGATGAATGATGTCTTGCTCAATACGGTCAAACAAATTGATGCTGATTTCTATTTGCAGACACATAGTACAAATCCGCTTTTAACAGCGGAAAGTGTCACAGCGAGCATCCAACGGTTTTTGGATACCTATCCGATGTACGACTCGCTTTTTTCTGTCACGCGCTTGCAAACGCGTCTGTGGGATAGCTTGGGGCGTGCGGTCAATCATAACCCAGCCATCCTGTTGCGTACGCAGGACTTACCACCAATTTATGAGGAAAACTCATGCCTTTATGTCTTTACGCGTGAGATATTGGAACAGCGGCACAATCGGATTGGGTTGCGACCGCTCATGCATGAAATTGATGCAAGTGAAGCTGTTGATGTGGACGAGGAAATTGATTTCCAAATCGCAGAATTGCTCTACAAAGTACGAGAAGGGATTGTTTAATGGTTCAAGTTTTAATTCTGTGTGAGCATTTACAACGAACACTCGAACTGTACCGAGATTTGTTTGCAACCTACGATGTGCAAGTCGATGCGCCATCCTTGAATGGGAAACAACAGATGGACGAGGCCGACTTATTAGCGATCATCGACCAGTATGATGGTGTGATTGCTGGCGATGATGAGTTTACTGAAAAGGTGCTGGCAAAGGGTGCTGCTCATCGTTTGAAAGTTGTGGCCAAATGGGGCATTGGCGTTGATGGGATTGACCTTGAGGCAGCAAAACGGTTTGGCATTCCTGTTTATAATACACCTGCGGCCTTTTCTGATGAAGTGGCTGATGTCGCCACAGGGTATCTTATCCTGTTGGCGCGGCAACTCCATAAACTCAATGAATCTGTTCGTTCCGGTGGGTGGCTGAAACATCCGGGGATCACGCTACGTGGCAAGACATTGGGTGTGATTGGTGTGGGCAGCATCGGTCAGGCCATTGTGCAACGAGGGATGGCTCTCGGCATGAATGTCATTGGCTATGACCCCTATCCAAACAGCCAGTTTTCGGAGACAAGCGGTATGCCCTTTGTTGACTTAAACTCGTTGCTCCATTCGGCAGATTTTATTGTCCTGTCGTGTGCATTAACAGCCGAAAATCATCACTTGTTAAGTCATGAGCAGTTTATGCTCATGAAAGAAGGGGTTCATCTCATCAATGTGGCGCGTGGTCCTCTGATTGACGAAACGGCCTTGGTACAAGCGTTACAAAATGGCAAGGTAGCAGGGGCGGGTTTGGACGTTTTTGAAACGGAGCCATTACCTATAGACAATGTTTTGCATCAATTCGACAACTGTATATTTGGTACACATAATAGTTCCAATACCAAGGACGCTGTCCTGCGTGTGAATATACGTTCAATCCAAAATTTATTTGATGGATTGGGTATCGAAGCAAACCTAATTGAGACAGAGTTAATTGAGACAGATGAGTAGGGAGCGATAGCAATGTCTGGAAATTCTGAAACATTGAATCCCTATGAGTCCGGGGTGAGAATGCTTGCATCAAGATTCCTTTGGGACATACAGCCAGAATCATGGCGTTCTCGGGGAATCATCAAACAGTGGAAAAATCGCTATTTGGGTGAAAAAGCGGTTATTGTTTGCAATGGCCCCAGTCTATTAGAGACACCTTTAGATATGCTGGATGGTATTTTTACCTTCGGCCTCAACAAGATCAACCTTCTATTTGATAAATCAGCGTTTCGCCCATCCTGCATTGTTGCGGTCAACCCTTTTGTTCTCGAACAAAATGCCCAATTTTATAATGAAACAGAAATTCCACTATTTCTGAATAAATCAGCCACAAAACATGTCAGGCGTCGTCCCAATATTTCCTACCTACATATGTATCCATCGCTAGGGTTTGCGCGAGATTGTTCTGGTAGTGTCTGTGTGGGCTACACAGTGACATTTGTGGCGATGCAGTTCGCCTATCACATGGGGTTTAGCAAGGTTGCATTGGTAGGCTGTGATCACAGTTTTGCGACAAAGGGACCAGCCGATAAAACGGTTACGTCCAAAGAGACAGACCCCAACCACTTTGATCCAAACTATTTTGCCGGAGGCGTTCAATGGCAATTACCCGATTTAGAAGGCAGCGAGAAAGCCTATGCCTTGGCAAGGGATATCAACGATGCGGTTGGGAGAAAAATGTACAATTGCACAGTCGGTGGCAAACTAGAAACTTTTGAGCGTATGGATTTAGAAGAATTTATTTCGTTATAGTCCATTATCTGAGGGAAGAACATGAGTCACGTCACCTGGCGTATACAAGCGAACCTACTTCGGATTAGTATAGGTCTCTCATGTTTTCTCTGTTTACTTTTGGCAGGTGTATTATTCATCAATCCTCTCATAAAAAATAGACAAATGATTGACCTTAGTCATCAAACAATGATCTTGGTTTCAGCGATGACAGATATTGAGACAAACTCATTGCCCCGGTCAGAGGTGATTGCGGCTCAGTTTGCAGGGGAAATGTGGGATAGTGCGTTTTGCTCACTGATGGTTGCCGAAATTCTATCGAGTATTCAATGGCATCAGGGTGAAATTGAAGATCATTTTCGATGGAACCGTTTAAACAGTCATCGTGAGAAGTCTTGTGTCACCGAGCGCTTAATGGCTTGGATTAGTTGGCTGCATCAAAATTCCCCAGCGATACAAGCGCAAGATTTATACTACACACAGTTGATAGCACAACGTGTTGCCGAGATAGACACCTCTAATGCGGATGCCATCTATTTTCAGGGTCTGGTTTTGCAAAAAATGGGTAGAAACGATGAGGCGATTGCCTATTATCAACAAGCAATTAACATGGTTGATACAATGGCGAAGTTTACCCTCAGCGGTGTGAGTGACGCCTATTATGGGTACGCAATTTTGGTAGCGCGACAAGCCGACCCACCTGACTGGAATATTGTGGGGCATGAATTATACCAGGCGATTCAGTTCAATGATTTCCGGTTTGATAATGGTGGTCCGAATTTGTATAGATCGTATTATCTATATGGCACAGTCCTCTTACACGAAAATCAATCAAACAAGGCATTACATAAATTTCAAAAGTCTTTATCTGTATTCCCAACACACTATGGTGCTAATTTGTATGTGGGACGCTTAACATGGGAAATTCATCAAAACTTTGAAGCGGCAGAAAAATTTTTATTAAAAGCGCAACAAATTAACCCAAAAAGACCCGATGCTTCCATTAGTTTAGGTGACATCCATGTTGAGACAGGACAATGGGAACAGGCGATGACATACTATCAAGCGTCATTGACGCTTATCCCAGAAAATCAACCGCTCTATGATGCAGTTTTGCAAAAGATGCAAAAGATAGAACAAGGAAGCCGCCTTGATTGATGTCGGAGCAAGAAACCTATCAAAACGCATCTGGGCTGGCTTTCTGCTTGAGTGCATTTTGCTGGTTGGCAGTGTCCCAATACTTTATTTGATGGACCTGTCGTGGATGACAGTCGTTGCACTTGCAATGCTTGCCTGCACGTGGGTTGTCCGCCGAGTGACAATAGGAGTTTGGTTCCAACCAACTCCAGTTGATCTGCTGCTCATTCTCTTTTTTGTGTTCCTCATTCCGCTCTCCATCTGGGCATCGCCACCCACCTTGCGCCCCATTTATACACTTCCAAGAGCAATGATTTTGCTCTGGAATGGGGCTGCATTCAGCACAATCGTTACGTATGGTGCAAATCATCACCGTTTGCGACAACTCGCCATCAGTGGGTTGATTCTGATCGGCGTTGGGCTTGCCCTTGTGGCGCCTTTGGGCATGAACTGGCTTTACAAAATTGGTGTATTGCGTCCAATTCTTTCACGCATCCCTTCGGTCTTGGTTGGTATTTTCCAAGGAGCCGAAAGCGGGTTTCATCCCAATCAGGTGGCAGGCACATTGCTCTATATCCTGCCACACTGTTGCGGATTTCTCCTCGCCTCTATTTTCTTCACCCGATGGGCTATCTTATGGCGGTCAAGCCAATTTTGGCTGATAACCTTGGCGACGGGCATTATGAGCATCACGTTTCTCTTAACCCAATCACGCAGTGGTATTTTGGCGTTTGCGTTCAGCCTCCTTTGCCTGCTCGTGATCCTTTCTGTTTATCATTGGCGATCTCGGGCTGTCGTTGCGCTCATCCTAACCTTTGGCCTGATTGGTGTGTTTGTCACACAAGAAGGTATATTAGGACAAATCACAGAGTTGGCGATTGATTTCTTGCGAGTCACACCTGCTGGACTCACGAGCCATACACTCCAGCAATTTCGGGTTGAAATCTGGACCTATGCGATTGCTGCACTCCATGATTTCTCAGTGACAGGTATGGGGTTAGGGACATTCCGTGAGCTTGTCCGTATCCTTTACCCAATCACAATAACACCCAGCTATGACATTGCTCACGCACACAACATTTTCATGCAAGCTGGGCTAGACTTTGGTCTGCTGGGCATGGCAGTTCTCCTTGCACTGTATCTAAGTGGGCTGGTCGCTTCGATCTCGCTGATTCGACAAAATGTGAGTACCGCCAATCGCGCTTGGGGATGTGGATTCATCATGGCACTGATTGCGCAAATGAGTTATGGATTGTTGGATACGGTGGCAATGGGGTCCAAAACCAATATCGTCTTTTGGTATTTCTTTGCAGTATTATTTGGCCTGTTTTTGAATGCCCATAAAAAAAAGAAACATTATGCGAATACCAATCTATCAGCCTGAGCTACTCGGCAACGAAAAAAAGTACGTCAATGATTGTCTGGATACAACGTGGATATCCTCGCGTGGCAAGTATGTCCCACTATTCCAAGAAAGGTTTGCCGAGTATACAGGCGTAAAATATGCCGTCCCTGTTTGTAATGGTACGGTCGCCATTCATTTGGCCCTACTCGCTTTGGGTATTGGCCCCGGTGATGAAGTCATTGTTCCCACATTGACCTATATTGCCTCGGTCAATCCAATCGTCGTTGTTGGGGCCACGCCTGTCTTTGTTGACTCTTGTCGCGACTCATGGCAAATCGACCCGGAAGACATCCGTCGCAAGATTACACCACGGACACGCGCCATTATGGTAGTACATCTTTATGGACACCCAGCCAACATGAACGAGATTATGTCGATCTCTAAAGAACACAATCTGTTTGTCGTTGAGGATTGTGCGGAAGCGTTTGCAAGCCACTACCAAGACAAACATGTGGGGACATTTGGTGATGTAGGCACATTTAGCTTCTATGGCAATAAGACGATTACCACAGGTGAAGGAGGGATGGTCATCACCAACGATGGCACCCTCCATGACCGGATTCGACGGCTACGAGGGCAAGGGTTGGCAAAGTATCGTACCTATTGGCACGATATTATCGGATTCAATTATCGGATGACCAATATCTGTGCCGCCATTGGTCTTGCGCAACTTGAGCAGGCAGACCATATTGTTGAACGAAAATTGGTACTCGCTCAGAAGTATGATGTGTTGTTGGCAGACCTCCCGGTTGAAACGCATCAACCTGCGAACGAGGATGTCTACCATAGTTACTGGATGTATTCCATTCTTGTTGAAGATAGCAAACGAGATGATATGATCCAAGATTTGGCCGAGGTTGGCATTGAGACGCGTCCGGTATTCTACCCAGTACATACGATGCCGATGTATGCAACGCGCTATGAAAGACATAAAGTTGCAGAATCTATCGGACGCAGAGGTATCAATCTACCTTCATGGCCGGGGCTGAGTCAGGAGCAGATTGAATACATTGTCTCCAACCTAGAATCTATTATTGCGTCCTATCATTAAAGATTTTAAAACAGCTATTGTGTACATAGGACAAAGGAATGTATCGCAGGTTGGCTACCTGCGCCACAGATAATCAATCTGTGATACTGGCGTTCACTTTCCCCTTCAAGGACAAAGGAATGTATCGCAGGTTGGCTACCTG
>JBCCFC010000319.1:0-11234 GCA_039029935.1 Chloroflexota bacterium | reverse complement strand
GGGGGTGAGGGGGTGAGGGTGACAGAGTGATGAGTTCCTCGTCTCTCCATCTCCCGATCTCCCCGTCTCCCTGTCTCCCTGTCTCCTTGCCCTCATCAAAGACAAGGGCAACTGCGTTCGGTGTCCGTTTGACTTGCTCTTCAAAGAGCGCATGAATTGTCTGTGGTGTACCAAAGTCAATGGCCGTGTCATTCCACTCATGGGCAATTTGGTGGTACTCGGTCTCGGTGAGCATGGGGAGTTGGTGGATGGCCCTGTCTGGCTGGCGAACAATTCCTTCCAGCAGCACTGTGAAATGGCTTGCCATGCGCGCAATTGTTGCTTCGTCAAAGAGGTCGGTGGCATATGCAATCACGCCCCACAAACCACCTTCTTTCTCCTTTTCCATCAGATGGAGTGTTAAATCAAACTTAGCAAAGGGAGCATCCGCAGGTTGCAGGGTGGCGGTCAAATTGGGCAGATTAAATTCACCTATCTCCGCATTTTGTAGGACCAACATCACTTGAAAGAGCGGGTTATAACTGAGTGTGCGCTCCAAGTTTAGGACATCGACCAACTGCTCAAAGGGCAAGTCTTGGTGCTGATAGGCATCAAGCGTGGTCTGACGTACCTGTACCAATAGTTCCGTAAAGGTTGGATTGTCATCTAGTTGGGTACGCAAGACCAGTGTGTTGACAAAGAAGCCAATCAGCCCTTCGATTTCGGCGCGATTACGATTGGCGATGGATGATCCGACTACGATATCGTCTTGGCGGCTGTACCGCGCCAGCAGGATATTGAACGCGGCCAACATCACCATAAAGAGCGTGGCATCATGTGTCTTTGCCAATTGATTGAGCTTGGCGTTCAGGTCCGCACTCAGCTCAAAGGCATAGCGCGCCCCCCGGTAGCTCTGCACAGATGGGCGCGGTCGGTCAGTCGGCAGCTCAAGCAGGGCTGGTGCGCCCGTTAGCTGCGCTCGCCAATAGGCTAGTTGTGTCTCAAGCCGCGCCCCAGGGACACCTGCGCGGAGGTAATCGCGCTGCCAGATAGCAAAGTCGGCGTACTGAATGGGGAGGGCTGACAGGGTTGGCTGCTGCCCCGAAACATAGGCACGATAGGCATAGGTCAGCTCTTTCACCAACAACCCCATCGACCAACCATCACTGATGATGTGATGCATGTTGAGAACCAGCAGATGCTCGGTTGGTGAGCTTGTCGAACCATCAGCGGCGATCTGCAATAGCTGGACCCGCAACAGTGGTCCTTCATTAAGCTTGAAAGGGGTAGTGGCTTCTATCTGTGCCAGACGTTGTGCCTCACCCTCATCCGTAACAGGTGTGATAGCCAACGTAAATTGTGCGGCCCATGATGACGGATGAATGAGTTGGTTTGCCTCACCATTATTTGTCTGTGTACTGGTCCCAAAAACCGTGCGCAAACTCTCATGCCGCTCAATCAGATAGCGGAAACTGGCTTCTAGTGCAGTCACATCTAGTTGACCTGTCAAGCGTAGCAACATGCGCATGTTGTAAAAGGCACTCTCTGGTTCCAGTTGATCCAAAAACCAGAGTCGTTGCTGTGCAAATGAAAGCGGAAGCGGTTGGTTCCGAGGAACACGTTCTATCGGCATCAGGGATGACGCATTCTGCTCGTCTCGCAGGAACTTTAAGATTTCTGTTTTGTGTGCTTTTAGTTGGGAAAACCGTTCAGCGGTCAATACACCTTCTGGCGCGCGGTAGCCCAAGCTGCCGTCATCATACCAGAGGCGTACGCCTAGATCGCGCAGTTCGAGTAAAAAGTTGCGTGTTGTTTGCATGATCATTCCATTCGTCTTGTCAGACAATATTCATCATATCCGCCTAGGTTCGGGTTGGTATTCCAAACAGGAACAGCTTCTGGTGCGGAATACAGTTCGGTAAAAACCGTGAATAGGCTTTTCAGCGCAATTTGAATTTCCATGCGCGCCAAGCGAGCACCTGGGCAATAGTGGGGGCCTACGCCAAAGGCAACATGACGATTTGGGTGGCGTTTTGCATCGATCTGTTCAGGTTCGGGGAATCGGTTCGGGTCATGGTTGGCCGCTTCCAGAAAGAGAACCACTTTGTCATCTTGCCGGATCAAATGGTCGCCCGGAAACTGACCACTCAAATCAACATCTTCTAGCGCATGACGTGTCACATAACGTGTGGGGGTGATGACGCGTAGCAACTCTTCTGTCAACCGTTCGGCCAGTTTGGGGTCTTCTGCAAGCTGTGTACGATACATCTGCCACTGATTGAGCAGCAGAGGAATCCCATTTGCCAACACCTTGGCCGTTGTCATACGCCCTGCACTCAAGACCATCAGACAGTTTGCGATCAACTCATCCTCATGCTCAAAGAGTTCAGCCTCAATGAGTGTGTTGATCAAATCATCGCTAGGGTCTTGACGTTTCGATGCCAGTAAGTCATGGAAATAGTCGCCCAATTGATCAAGGTCCTGCAAATCTACGTCAAGATAGCTACTTGTGACGTGACCATGTGTGTCCGACCAGCGCGCAAGTTGCAGCAGTTGCTCTGGGCTATTGGCTGGAATGCCCAGAACATGTGCGATGATCATTAGGGAATACGGATAGGCAAAATCCATCACAAGGTCAAATGTCTCTTTCTCTTGGACTTGATCTAATAATGTTTCCGCTGTGGCCCGAACTTGATCTGGAATCTCCTTGCAGATCTGCCCCATTTTGCGTAGCAGGATGCCTTGGAATTTTTGGTGAACTTCGCCTTCCGTAAAAATGATCTGTTTTTGAATCAATGTTTCACGGCGTGACGATGCTTTTTTGGGCTGTTGAGCAGTCGCTTGGTTCAGTTCTGCCGAAAACCGCGCATCTTTCAAAATTTGTGTAACCGCAGCATGACTTGTCACAAGCCAAGAGCGGCTCTGTGCATCATAGTAAATGCTGTCTTTCGCTTGCATGGCATGGTAGTGTTCATGGGGGGCTTGGTATGCCTCTATCAAGAGCGATAAGTGTTCACAACTCGCATCAGACCCTATCGACGCTGGAGACCGAACACCCTGTTCATTGCGCAAGAAATGTAGGATTTCGTCCTTACGTTCCTTGACTTGCGTGATGAGTCCAGGTGTGAAGACACCATCGGGCGCACGATAACCCAAATAGCCATCATCATCCCACAGTTGAATACCGAGTGCTTGCAGATCACGCAAAAATTCTCGCATTGGTTTCATAATCGCCCCTCTACCATTGTGACTTCTGCCAGTTTCTCTTCTGCTGGTTTCTCTTCTGCTGGTTGGTCGTTCCCCAAGGTGGCGCCATGAGTGTCGCTGTTGATTTCGCCGTATCTTAGCTCTTGGATTAATTTTGCATCAGCATGTTGACTATCCACAATACTGGCTAAATCAGTCAAGGTGGGTGCTTCAAAAATAGAGCGTAACGGCAACGAAATTTGAAACGCCGCTTGGATTCTGGAGGCCACCTGCGTTGCTAACAATGAATGGCCGCCCAGTTCAAAGAAGTTATGATGGATGCCTATTGGCTCAATACCGAGCAACTCAGACCAAACCGTGGCGAGGACCGTTTCTGTTTCCGTGTGCGGGGCCACAAACTCGATCTGTGTATCCACATACTCTGGCGCAGGGAGCGCGCGACGGTCCAACTTGCCATTCGCCGTCAACGGCATGGCCTCCAGAAAGACAAAGGCGGAGGGGATCATGTAGTCGGGGAGTTGTTGTTCGAGGGAGGAACGAAGAGTTGAAAGGTTGAAGGGTTGAAAGGTTGAAGGTTGAAACTCCTGTCTCCCTGTCTCCCCGTCTCTCTGTCTCCCTGTCTCCCCATCTCCCACCAAGTAGGCGACCAATCGCTTATCGCTATCCTCCTCCCGTGCCAGCACCACCGCCTCACGCACGCCATCCTGTGCCAATAGTGCATTTTCAATCTCACCCAGTTCAATGCGGAAACCGCGTAGCTTGACTTGGAAGTCGGTGCGTCCCAAGAACTCGATAGCACCGCTAGCGGTCCAACGACAGAGGTCGCCGGTTTTGTAGAGTCGTCCAAATTCTGGATGGTCGATGAAGCGTTCTACCGTTAGGTCTGGCCGATTGAGGTAACCTCGTGCTAACTGTGTGCCACCGATATGCAGTTCTCCTGCGACGCCAGTAGGTGCAATCGCCCCCACATCATTGAGGATGTACACCTGACGATTTGGAACAGGCTGACCAATGTGAACAGGTTGATTTGGTTGCAACAACGCATAGGTGGTCCAAATTGGACTTTCTGTGGGGCCATAAAGATTAAAAAAGGTTCGCCCCGCTCCCCATTGATTAACCAGTGCTGGCGAGCAAGCCTCACCCGCTGTGATGAGAACTTTCAAATCCGGCAAGTCAACTTGCGGCAGTGTTTGCAAAACCGAGGGAACAAGCGTCACATGCGTAATACACTGCTGTTGTAGCAGGTCGGCCAGTGCGCTTCCGACACGTTCATGGTGAGGGGATGAGACGACAAGTGTGACCCCATGCATGAGTGCCAGCATGAATTCAAATGTAGCGGCATCAAAGCTCAACGACGCCATTTGCAACAGACGACTGCCAGTTGTTAATGTTGGTAGCACTTCCGCCTGTGTCATTGCCACATTAAATGCGCCCCCATGCTCAATCATCACCCCTTTGGGCTGCCCTGTTGAACCAGAGGTATAGATGACATAGGCAAGGTCGTTTGTGGATGTTTTCGTTTGGGGCGTATGGCTAGGTTGTACGGCCAACGCCGTCGCCATCATATCCACTGCAAGCACATGCATGGATTGTCTTGCGCTATCCGCCACGCCACCATGCTCTGTAAACTGTGCCAGCGGCAGATGTGATTGCGTCAACAAAATCGGCGCAGCACTATCATCTAGCATATAGCGAATGCGTTCTTCGGGATAGTTCGGGTCAATCGGCACATAGGCACCCCCAGCCTTTAGCACTGCCAACAAACTGACCACCATCTCAACCGACCGCTCCATCGCCACCGCTACCAGTGTATCCGCTTGTACGCCAAGCTCAATCAGGTGGTGGGCGAGTTGGTTGGCGCGGGTGTTCAACTCTGCATATGTCAGGGTGTGGGGGTGTGATGGTGTGGGGGTGTGATGGTATGATAGTGTGATAGTGACAGACTCCCTGTCTCCCTGTCTCCCCATCTCCCCATCTCCCCATCTCCCCATCTCACTGTCTTCCGCAAAAATAAGTGCAATCGCATTGGGTGTACGCGCCACCTGCTGTTCAAAAAGCGCCTGAATCGTCTGTGGTTCGCCAAAGACGACCGTGGTGTCATTCCATTCATATACAATCTGGTGAACCTCGTCTTCGGTGAGTATGGGCAGTTGATGGATAGGTTGTTGCACACCTAGTGATTCCTCGTTGACAATGCTCTCCAATAGCACGGTGAAATGGCTCATCATACGCGCAATCGTAGCTTCATCGAAGAGGTCGGTGGCATACTCCATCAGCCCCCACAAATTACCTGCCTTGCCCTGTTCCGTCAGGATGAACCGGAGGTCCGATTTGGCAAAGGGGAAGTCCGCAGGTTGCATGGTCGCAGTCAGGTTCGGCAGGTCAAACTCGCCTATCTCTGCATTTTGCAAGACCAACGTCACTTGGAAAAGTGGGCTATAGCTAAGGGTCCGCTCCAAATCTAGTGCATCGACCAACTGCTCAAAGGGCAAATCTTGGTGCTGATAGGCATCCAGTGTGGTTTGGCGGACCTGTGCCAGCAATTCGGTAAAGGAGGGGTTGCCCGCTAGCTGGGTGCGTAACACTAAGTTATTGACAAAGAAGCCAATCAGCCCTTCAATCTCGGCGCGATTACGGTTGGCAATCGGTGAACCCACCACAATATCATCCTGGCGACTATAGCGCGACAGCAGGATATTGAAGGCGGTCAAGAGGACCATAAAGAGTGTCGCATCGTGTGTCTGCGCGAGCTGGTTGAGTTTGGCAGTCAGGTCTGCACTTAGTTCAAAGGCATAGTGCGCACCACGATAGCTCATGACAGGGGGGCGGGGTCGGTCAGTGGGCAGTTCCAGCAGGGCAGGTGCGTCTGCCAACTGCTTTCGCCAATAGTCCCGTTGCGTCTCTAGTCGCGCCCCAGCGGTTCCTGCACTCAAGTAATCTCGTTGCCAGACGGCAAAATCGGCATATTGAATGGGTAGATCAGGCAGGGTTGGCTGCTGACCTGCTATGTACGCACGATAGGCATGAGTCAACTCTTTCACCAGAACACCCATTGACCAGACATCACTGATGATGTGATGCATGTTGAGAACCAGCAGATGACGCTTCGGCAGGCTCAGCGCAGCATCATTGTCCGCAATCGACGAGAGCAACACCCGCAGTAGCGGCCCTTCACCGAGGTCGAACGGCGTCGTGGCCTCCACATGGGCAAGGTGGTATGCCTGATGTTCATCGACAACGGGTGTGACTGTCAGCATAAATTGTGATGCCCATGACGGTGGGTGAATCACCTGCACCGATTCACCCGCATTGGCCTGCGTACTTGTCTCTGTACGGAAGATGGTGCGCAAACTCTCATGCCGTTCAATTAAGTAGCGGAAACTGGCTTCCAGTACCGCCACATCCAACTGCCCCGTCAACCGCAACAATATGGGAATGTTGTAGAAGGCACTATCCGGTTCCAATTGGTCGAGAAACCAAAGTCGTTGTTGCGAAAAGGAGAGCGGTAGTGGTTGCTCACGGGAGACGGGTACAATGCGTTCATCTGTACTCTGCTGCGTTTGGCTGATGGCTTGGTTGACAACCTGAGCAAAGTCGCCCAACTGCGATGCCTCAAAGAGCGACTTGAGTGGTATGTCCAGATTGAGCTGGCTACGCACCTGCGAGATGACCTGTGTTGCCAACAGCGAGTGTCCACCAAGCGCAAAGAAGCTGTCGTTGACGCCTACCTGCTCAACATGTAGCACAGACTGCCAGATAGCTGCCACCGCTGCTTCCATCTCTGTGCGCGGCGCAACAAACTCGCTCTGTATCTCTGTATAACCCGGTACAGGCAGTGCCCGACGGTCCAACTTGCCATTTGTAGTCAATGGTATCGCATCCAGGAATACAAAGGCCGATGGAATCATGGAATCGGGGAGTTGTTGAGCGAGGTGTTGGCGAAGGGTTGAAGGGTTGAAGGGTTGAAGAGTTGAAGAGTTGAAGAGTTGAAGGGTTGAAGGGTTAGTATCAGTACCTTCAACTTTTCCACCTTTCAACTTTTCAACCACATACGCAACCAGCCGCTTATCTTCCTCACTATTTTCGTGTATGATCACGACAGCTTCCTTGACGTGTGGATGTTGCAGCAGGGCGTTTTCAATTTCGCCTAACTCAATACGGACGCCTCTAATTTTGACCTGTCTGTCCAGTCGTCCCAAAATATCAATGAGTCCATTTGGACGGATACGTCCGGCGTCACCTGTGTAGTAAAGGAGGTCATCTGAATGGTCTGTGAATGGGTTTTGTGAAAATGTATGCTTTACATTGATATAGCCCTGTGTGCGGAAAGGGGTTCGTATCACAATCTCGCCCACCTCACCAACGCCACAGACACGTCCTTGATTCATCACAACAACATGTGTGTCTGGTTGAGGACGGCCAACAGGCTGGATGCCGGGCAGTACATCCTGTGGCACACGGTAGAAGCATTTGGCAAGCGTTGTTTCGGTTGGACCATATAGATTCACGATTTCGCCACTGTGCGGAAATGTATTGCGCCACTGCGTCACCAATTGGCTGGTTAAGGGTTCACCCGCAAAAAAGAGTAGCTTCATTGTCTCTAAGGTTGCTGTATCATCCCTATTTGCCAGCCATGCTTTCGCCAATGACGGGACAATGTGTGTAATCGTAATTTTTTTGGCATCTAACCAAGGGAGAACCGCTTCACCTGAGAGGATGATATCTGATGTTTCTGGAAGAACCAGGGTGGCACCGCTGACGAGCGGCAGAAAAATCGCTCTAAGGACAACATCAAATGAGAGTGACGTCAGTTGTGCAACACGGTCAGTGGGCTGAACGGCAAATGTGTTGCGTTGCCAATCGAGAAAATGGGCAAGCCCCTTATGTGTTCCGCGGACGCCCTTGGGAACGCCCGTCGTCCCCGATGTAAAGAATATATAGGCGGCATCATCTGGACCGCATTGAGACTCAGACATCGCAGCAGATGGCATCTGGGTCGATTCATGGATAGAAAGCACGGTTGGACAGTGTTCGTTCAGCCACATATGGACAGCTTCAGTATCTTTATCGCTCTCTTTATCTGCTGTATCCCCAATCAAGATACACGCACTCGCTTGGCTTGCCTCCAACAGGACCTGCCAACGCTGACGTGGCAATTTGGGGTCTAAGATCAGGAATGGATGCCCTGCAAGCCACGTCCCCAGAATGGTGGCAATCAACTGTGGGCAATTTCCCGACCAAATCGCCACGACATCGCCTTTGCTCAGAGACTGCGTTTGCAACATCTGTGCAACCCCCTGCGCAAATGTCACCATCTCGTGATAGGTCCATGTTTCATGCCCTTGTTCAAGCGCAATTTGTTGCGGTGTTTGTATCGCCCAGTCTGCAATCACGGTTGGCACAAGGTCATACGATGGCTCTGGTATCGGTTGACGCAGGTCTGGCAAGATCGTCTGTTGCATCACGGGCGTGACAAGAGAATAGGTGCGTAGAGACCCAGTTGCATCCTGACTAAGTTGGGTCAACAAATGATGATATTGCTCGATCATCATTTCCATCCGTTCCGGCGTGAAGAGCTGACGATTATAAACAGCCGTGATACGGATGCCCCCATCTTCACCCTCTGCACCATCTTCGATGTAAAACGTCAGGTCAAATTTTGACTCAGCATCAAGCCGCTCTTAAAACTCTGTTTGTACATGAGGCCACTCAGCAGGCTGTGTCTGTGGGGGCATATTAAAGAAGACTTGGAAGATGGGTGCGCGGCTTAAGTCTCGTTCTGGGTGAAGCTCTTCGACTAATTTTTCAAACGGCACATCTTGATGTTTGTGTGCGTCTAATACCGTTTGTTTGACGCTGCCCAATAGCGCTGTGAATGTTGGATCCCCGCTCAAATCTGTGCGCAAAACCAATGTATTTAGAAAGAGACCAATCAGCCCTTCGACTTCCGCTTGGCTTCGCCCCGCCATTGGTGTACCAATCAGAATATCATCTTGCCCAGAGAGCCGTGCCAATAACAAGTTAAACGCAGCCAACAGTGTCATAAATAAGGTGGCATCATGGTGTTGGCTGAGTACACGGAGTGATTGACTTAATTCTTTGGACAACGTTACGTGATGCATCCCACCTGACACAGTTTGTTGGCGCGGACGGGGAAAGTCGAGTGGTAAATCTAACGTGGGTAGCGTACCGCCTAGCTGTGCTTTCCAATACTCTAGCTGTGGCTTTAGATAGTCTGTCGTCATCCATTGTCGTTGCCAAGCGGCAAAATCGGCATATTGAATCGGCAAATCGGGCAGGGTAGGCTGTTGCCCCGCACCATAGGCACGATATGCATGGGTCAGTTCCTGCATAAATATACTCAGCGACCACGCATCACTAATGATGTGATGGATGCTGAAGAACAACAGAAATTCATCGGTCGCTATCTGAAAAAGTCGTACTCGTAACAGCGGTCCATCACCCAAATCAAAGAGTGTCATTGTTTCCTCTTGGGCCAGTTCCTCTGCCATCTTTGCACTCTCAACAGGGGTAGGCACTAGCACAAATTGTGTTGCCCATGATGGTGGGTGAATCATCTGAGTCGCCTCACCATCATGATTTTCCTTCACAAACGTGGTACGCAAACTTTCATGGCGTGTTATCAAGTACCGAAAACTGGCTTCCAATGCTGCCACATCTGGTTGACCTGTTAACCGCAACAACACGGGGCTGTTGTACGAGGTACTATCCGGCTCCAGTTGATGGAGGAACCAGAGTCGCTCTTGGGGAAAAGAGAGCGGAATCGGCGTTGTGCGGTCAACCTTTGGGATTGCCCTTGAGGTCTGTACGGACGCACCATTGTCAGATGTGGGTTGCGTAGGCGTTGCTAAGTCAAACCCCTGCGCCTGTAGCTGTGCCATAATCTGCGCACGTTTCTCAGATGGGAGGTTGGCAAATTTTTGTAATAAATCTTGATTTTTCATAATTTTTAGTTAATAGTTAACAGTGAATAGTTAATAGTGATTCATTAGCAGTTTGCTATCAAACCCATAAACCATCATTCCTCACCCATCAGTTTCGCCAGTGCTGCCTCCAACAGGGCAGGGTCAAGCGTGGTCAGTGATTCTGCATCAATGACACCTGCCAGTTGAGCGATGGTTGGGTTGGCAAAAATGGTCTGCAGTGATAGGTCTACATCAAAGGTTTGGCGTAGCCGTGTTAATAAACGTGTCGCCATAATCGAATCGCCACCCATCGCAAAGAAATCATGGTCGATGCTGGGTGTGTCATAGTCAAGGACTTCCTGCCAAATTTCTGCGATCTGCTCTTCGATAGGCGTTTGGGGGGGAACAATGGTTTTTCTTGCATCATATTCATCCAAGTTTGGGACAGGGAGTGCCTTGCGATCTACCTTGCCATTGGCACTAAGCGGCAGGCTATCCAACGGAATATAGATCGTCGGAACCATGTAGGCAGGCAACTTCTCCTGCAAGAATGCCCGTAGGTCATCCTGCCATGTCTTAGAAGCACCGGTCATGTCACTGGGTTCAGATTGGAACCACTGTGTCATCTGGCTTGGGTCAATCTGCCCGCCCACCAAACTGTGGAGACATACATGATGCTCACCAACACCCAACGTTTCCTTAACTGCCGCTTCTTGCAGACCACCAATCGGACAAAGCCCTAGCTGCTGGGTTGGGGCTTCCATCATGAGCAACTGACTCATGTACCCTGCTTCCAAGAAACAGAAATTCTGTGCCAGGTCGCCGTACATCGGTGTAATGGCATCCAAATCTGCCACAAGAAAGATGGCAAAGGCTGCTTGGTCAAAGATGGGTTGATTGCTGGCAGCAAAATGGGGTGGCAGTTGATTAGAGGTCGAAATCAGTTTATGTCGGGCTGGATGATAATAGTAATAGCCGCCTGCCAACCCTTGAATACGGTCTGGTTTGATGTAGACATAGGTTTGAACAGGGTAAAGGCGAGATTCTCGATATGGTCCGCCAGCTCAGTTTCTGTCGATAGGCAGAGGAATTTTTCAGGGTATGTGAAACCGTCGAACTCAG
>JBCCFC010000318.1:0-11240 GCA_039029935.1 Chloroflexota bacterium | reverse complement strand
TCTATTGCAATTTCAGGCACAAGAGTGTCTAACTTCGCGTATATCTAAAAACTTAATTGGATTTATTTACACAATTTTGAAATAAATATCTTCTGGAGAAGTACTTATGTCAGAAGTGGCACAGGCAGTGATGCCAAGTCAAGAAGAACAGTTAATTTTTCGTGGAACACCAAAAAATTTAGCCATCGGCATCATCATGTTGGTCGCTGCGTTTATGTCGTTTATGATGGGCATGACCGATGTCTACTTTGCTAGGGCATTGGCTTGGACCTTTGTTATTTGGGGTGCGCTGATGTTGTACGTTGATCTGTGGGATAACCTTCAGGTCTTTGAAGTAACCGATGATGCGTTGCTCATCCACAACAACATGCGCTTTTGGAACATCACACGTGAATGGAAATGGGAAAACATTAATCGTCTTGACATTATTGTCAAAAAAGTCGATGCCCGCCCACAGGACGTGTCCATTGAGTTCCGCACATTCAATGCCGAAGAGTCAGCGACACTGGTGGATGAACATGCTTTTGATCCTCGCTTGACCGAGATCATGATTGAACGTTCTGGGCTGAATCCAGATAAGAACAATCCTGTCACGGATATTCATAATTTGCCGTCAGGTGTCAAGGGGCGTTATACGTGGGCATAGGTTGTAACTGTACCTAATGCCCAATAAGCCGTAGATATAAAAAAGGCCAAGATTTCTTGTATAGAAGTCTTGGCCTTTTTTATATCTACGCTCTCTGCCGTTAATCTGGACAAAGTGGTTGCTCAATGCCAATCGCACACGTTGCAATCAACAATGCATCGTTATTATCACAAATACCATCATCATTGACATCGCAGACCGTAATCAACAAGGTTTGGTTATAGAGTGTACGCCCCTCATCCATCTCCACAGGGCATTGCTCACTGTGTTCTCGCAAGCCTTCGGTAAATTGAAAAATGAACAGGCTATCCAGCGCATTGGCAACCCCATCACAGTTGACGTCGCCACGAACCCCAGCCACTGTCACCAAGCCAGCTTCGGGTTGAAAAGTGGAAGGAGTCCCATTGGCGAAAACAACTTGGGAGCGTTCTGTAATGGACAGCATACTGGTTGTGCCTGTGGGGGCATTCTCTTTCAACGCAAAATGAATCAGTGAAATGGTCGCCTGACTCACATCACTACTGGTTGTGTCATCCACGCCTTCGCCCGTAATCTCATCCCCCGACCCTGCAACGGCAATCGCCGTCAGTTGAATGAGACCCAATGTTTCAATGTTACAGCCCACAGCCACAAAATGGTCATCTGGGTCGGTTTCACAAACAAGCGGTGTCAGCAACGTGTCATCATAGGTGATTTCGACAGAGGCACTGCCAATGTCGGCAAGCGGGTCCCCAGAAAGCACACCAAATACATCCCGAATTTGTAACGTCAGTGCCAGTGTCAACTCGGTCCCAGGCGCGGCCACTGTGTGCGAAAGGCGTAGTGCGGCTGTCCCCGGCACAAGCGTTGCTGTCGGGGTTGATGTTGGCTGTGGTGTGGATGTTGGCTGTGATGTTAATATGGGCGCGGCCGTTGGTGTTAAAGTTGGTGTCGCAGCTTGGATCACGGTTGGGATCAATGTGTGGGTTGCAGTGGGAGTTGCACTAGGCATTGGTGTAGAGGTTTCACTGGGTACTGTTGTAGGTGTACTTGTCGGCACAGGCGTTTGTGTCGGCGTGGGCGAAGGCACTGATGTGGTTGCTGTTGGTGTATTCACAGAAGTTGGTGTGGCTGTCGTTGTCGGCTCGTCAGGCACGGCTGGTGCATCGCAAGAGGCATTGTTATTGGCCGTCGTAATATGATAGATATCGGTGTTGTTGATGATGCCCGAAACAGCCTCTGCATTTGGCCCCCATGCATAGACTGGGACATTTTGTGCGGTGTGGGAGAGCGTAGACCATGTGACATCAGGAATCTCGTTGATGCCATTGTTTTGTGTGATGGATAACCCACCCGTCTCATGATCCGCCGTCACGATGAGTAGCGTTTCTTCTAACATTTCATTCTCAGTCAGCCAACGCATTACTACATCAAAAGACTTGGCGAACTCGACGGTTTCATAGACGTTGCGCCTAATTTGGTTGCCATGACCCGCATGGTCGATACGCGCCCCTTCTACCATGAGAAAGAAGCCTTGCTCGCTATCACCCAGCATCGTCAATGCCGCCTCTGTCATCTCGGATAGATGTGGGTTTGTGTCATAGAAATTACTCGAACCCGTAGCGTAATCATACTCATAAGGCATATGCCCAAATCCAAATTGGCCGAATAGATGCGTCTCTGCTGATAAGTCGGTAGCCGTAAGTCCGTCACGTGTGGTCACAACGGTGTATCCCGCTTCCTGTGCAACAAGATCATTGATCCCGGCCTGTGTGCCACCCATAAAGAGATTCGGGCGTGTTTGTGTCAAATAATCAGCAGCGATTTGCCCAAGGTTATTGCGGCTGTTTTCGTGAGCAGCAAAGCCTGCAATGGTGGCATGATTGATGTACGCGGTAGACACCAATCCGGTTTGCATACAACGCTCTTGAAAAAATTCAAGCGAGGTGCGTAGTGGTGTGCCATCACCGGGCAACGCAACCGAGATGACACCATTGTTCACCTTATGACCTGTCCCCATTGCCGTGGCTGATGCTGCCGAGTCGGTGATTGAAGAGTTGGCCGAGTAAACGGTCATATCCGCTCGATAGGGCGCATCCTCAAAGGACAGTTGCCCCTCTTCGCCTGTCAAGAAGATGCTGGCGGCGTTGATGTGCTCGATGCCCATGCCATCGCCAATCATCAAAATCACATTCTTGGGGCCAATCCCATCCGGAACAGAGACAGGGGTCGGGCTGGGAGTCGCCTGTTGGCTGGGCAGAACAAACGGGAATGCGAGGTTGCCTGCGTATGCGCCTTGCATTGTGAGAAACACAAAACAAAGTGAGGTAAGAAATAGTAGAATGAAACGTCCATCAAACTTAATCATCTGAATTCCTTATATAACACAATTCAACAAATTCTTTGCTATGCGTGTAACGTTTGATGGATTCATTTGGTTCTGGTTTTACCATAGCAAATTCATTACAAAAGAAACGGGGCAATCTGCCGCCACTGCCACCGCTCGACCTGCGCTTGGCGGTTAAAGAATATTTCGGCCAAATAGGGTTCAATCTCCATCTGCCAAATATCCGCAAGTTCATCCTGCAAGTTTTCACGCAAGAAAAAGGCGGGGCCAATCGCATAATGGGAGTCACCAATATCACGGTTGAGCTGCTCTAACAGCTTGACCA
This sequence comes from Chloroflexota bacterium, assembly GCA_039029935.1. Classification (GTDB taxonomy): domain Bacteria; phylum Chloroflexota; class Anaerolineae; order Caldilineales; family Caldilineaceae. The sequence continues at coordinate 7,943 of JBCCFC010000318.1, read as the reverse complement.
AGGACGCAATCGAGAATCCTGTCTGCTTTTGCTTATGCCACGCTGCCAACAGGTCGTAATTTGGTTCAAGTTCAATAAAGGCAAAACGGCGGCGCAAGGCATGGTCAATCAGGGCAATCGAGCGGTCAGCGGTATTCATGGTCCCGATGATGCGCACATTGGCTGGAATCCGAAACGGTGAACCACCCGCAGCCAACGAAATTTCACGGTCACGATATTCAAGCAGGTACATCAATTCACCAAAAACTTGGGTGAGATTGGCGCGGTTAATCTCATCAATAATCAACACACAGGTATGCTGATGTTGCGCCGCCTTTTGGCAAAACTGTCGAAAATGACCTGGCATCAACGCATAGCCAATGCGACCATGTTCATCGGTCAGCGGACGAATGCCTTGGATAAAATCTTCATAGGCATAGGCGGGATGAAACTGGATGAGTTGGTAGAAGCCTGCATAGCCGCTATTGGTGGTATCGCTGGCAAGATGACGCGCCAGATGCTCGGCGATAAATGTTTTGCCTGTGCCAGGCGGACCGTAAAAAATGGACTGCCCCCGTCGTTCAATGGCCTGTAACCAACGGTCCAGCGTGGCCTCATCAATGCCCGTATCATGAGCACATTCAGCCAATGTATATGGCTCCAGTTGTTGTTGAATGTTGGCCGTTGTCGACTCAGGTGTCGTGGTATAAAGTGCATTGGGTTCACGGACAATTTGTGGCGCGGACTCCGTTGCGTTTGGATACGCAATTTCTGTGTCTGTATCTTCAGCGTCGATTTGGGTTTGAATGACGGGTTCAATCATCGGGGCAGCAATATACTCTTCAAAGGTGGCACGGGCAATTTTACCAATCGAGGTGCGCCAACGGACTTGCGCCAATTCACGCTGTGAGGTGTCATCCCATTCCACAGGCAGACAATGCCCACGCTCAACATTGGGGACAAAGTAGTATGGCCCAGTTGCTGTCCCCATGCCCAGCACAAGATGAGACTTGGCCTCTGTCTCTAAGCCCACAGGGGGCTTTGTATACACAATAATCCGGTCGCCTTCTTTCATGTGATGTGCAAATGACCAGAGACCATTGATTTCTTTTTTTGTGATGTCAGGATATTGTGCCAAATAGTGATCACGGATGCGGTCAAATTGCGCTCGTTTGAGGGTTCCGACATGGGTAAAGTCTTCGCTTACATGGCTTTGATGACTGGTCGCAACAAAGCCACCCTCCTGCCATTCCTGCCACTCATCCTGTATATTTTGGAGATTGCCATCATGCGAAATCGCAAGACGCCAGTAATGCGTTCCTCGAAAGTCAAACTTCTTGACGGATACCAGCCAATGGCAGAACATGTCAAAAAAATCAGCCAGACGCACCGCTGATACCGCATTCTCTGCTGCATCCCCTTCTATATCCTCTTCGGAATTGCCAATTTCATGCTGGAATAGCTGCGCAATTTGTGGATTAAATGCAGGACTGATGACATGGCTATACTCATGGACAAGCTGATGTAGGCGCGTGTTGGCATCGGGATAGGTGAGTAACGATTGGTTAAAGGTTGTGCCTGTAAAGTAGTTGAGGACACGACGTGACTTGTTGTTAAAGAGATGGTAGGCGTTGGGGCCAAGGGCATTGAGTATGGGTGTCAACGTCCCTGTTTGAAAGCCCTTGGCATAGCTATGGTCTGTAAAGGTTTGGCAATGCGCTGCTATCTCATCAGGCAATGCCACACACTGCCGTACAAAGGTCAAAATCGCTGCGGCAACCTGCTCCCATTCATGCGGTTGAATCCAGCCTATGCGCTCATACCATTTTCGCAAATCGCCGTTGATGGTTGGTGCATAGTGAATCCACGCACCCTGTCGGTGATTGCGCGTCGTGTCTGCATAGGGCAACAGCTTATGCAGCACCAACTCCGTGACATCCTCACCTTGGTCTGCGCGCAAAATAATGGATTGATAATTTGACTGTGCAGCAATACGACAGTAGCGGTATTTCTGGAGATGTGCGTGGCCTGCTGGGGTGTTGAGGTAGGTGGTGACAAACTCTTGGTACAGCGTTGGTAAATGCTCTAAGTTGGACAACTCCCCGATTCCTTCAGATGAACTATACAGCACTCTGTGCTACTTCATGAATTTCATCGAGGACTTGTGACACATTGGGAGCGATTCATGATTTTAATACAAACCGCACTAAGCTGACATTTACGTTTCGAGTATACCAAAAAAGGCAAAAAAGCAAAAGTAACGCGGCGGGAGGAGGGTGGGGAGTTCAGAAAGAAGCCATCGCCAACGTTGGTGCAAGGATTGGCGTTGCTTTTTGGAAAGACGGGGATAAGGATGTGGTACGGTGCGTATACGCCACTATTTTTTTGAAACACACCGTTTTACGCTGGTCATGTCGGCTGCATCTGGATAAAATGTTACGCAAAATGACGTACCTGCCATCTCGTCAAATGCCAGATGAGTTGTTTTCACTTTTCCTCTATACTATGGACAAGACAACAGTTAAGCACGAGTCATCCCACAAAATGATTTATGCTAAGTAAGCAGATAGTGTTAAGAGACAGTAGAAGAGGGGAAGTGATATGAAACGACAAAGAGTGGCACACAAACACGAAAAGTTGATGAAGTCTTTCGCAGGCGAGATGACGTATCGACTGTTTATCCTTGGCGTCTTTGCTGCCGTAGTTGGGAGCTTGGTTACGCTTGGGTGAACAATACACACAACAGCACAAAAAAGGGCGATGGTTCGTGATATATGACGACCATCGCCCTTTTTGTTTGGGCGGATTTATCTACCGCTACTCTTCAGCAATGCCTGCCTGCGCCAACGTAATCTCCTCGGCACCGCGCGCCACGCTACTAATCCGCAACGCCTCCACAACCGCTGTCACCTGCTCCCCACGTCCGGTGCTGGTATCATCACGGAAGAAGATGGCATCGATGGGCGCACTGCTAAATCCGGATGGTGTCGAGCCAAGCAACGCCCCTTGATAGTAGACATCCATCGTTCCCTCTGTGGATGAGACAAAAGCGATGTAGTGCAGTGTGTCTGGCAGCACTTGACCAAAGCCAATAGAACTGTGGGGATAGGAGACGATCCCTCGGTTGCGATAGTACCAGCCATGATCGCTGCCATCATCAAAGCTAAAGAGCTTGGCATAGCTGGATGTCCCCTCTGGTGTAAGCAGCATTTCAATGGTATAGGGCGGCGTGAGCAACTCGGCATACGCACTCCAATCAACACCCACTAAATCGCTTGGCTCCACACGGAGGCCAGGACCCAGACGCCCTTCCACATAGGTTCCACCGATGAGCGTGGCATGACGGTTATGACCACTGCTGTCGGTGACGGTATCATCATCTGAATCAGCAAAGTTGAAGAGTGCCAGTACATGTTCATCAACATCAAACGCCTTGCTGCTGCGGAATCGCCACGCGTAGTGCGAGCCTGCCTCGTTGGTTGCGCGTAGTCCATTGCCTGCCAAGTCGGTGATGGCCGTGCTGAGAAGGACACGATAGCGGCCTTCGGGCAGCACGTTGGCAAAGGTGAGGGTGATGCGATGCTCGCTGCTGTCATAGGCGATATTGGTTGTCAGTGATTGGTCATCCGCTGTGCCGTGTAGACCATCTGCCCCTGCCTCTGTGACTTGGACGTTGTCTGCACTGACGGTCGCCTCGTTCAGCACCTCGCTCAAGTACAACGACACCTCGCTGATTTCATCGGGTGCGATAAAGCCAGCGTTGCGCGGTGTTGATGAAACAACACGTGGTGGTGTGGCGTCAGGCACAAGCTGGATCGTCTGCGCATCGAGCCAAAGCGCATTGCCACCCGTATCGTTGACACGCACTTGCAGTGTAAAGGTCTCGTTGCTCAACGGTGGTGTGCGTAACCACGTTGCAAAGGGATAGTTACCATCGCTAACTCGACGTTCACCATCGACAAAGACTTCAACATTGCGCACCTGCACATCATCGCTGGCATCGACACGCACATGCATGAGCGCATCTGCCTCAGCCAAGCCAGGGCTAAAGTTCGTGTTAAAAGATGCCGTTGGTGTGATACCCTTGGTGTCTGCTGCCAGATAGTTGATAACCTGCATCCCGGCATCGCTGTCGGCTACATATGCCTGCCCATTGTAGAGTGTCAACGCCGCCGCCAACCCAGGTGTCTGGAGTTGGGTCAAGAAATTGTTGTCCAGCGTGGTCTCGGTGAGTGGGCGGGTGTTGTACAGCGAGATGTGATGGGTTCCATCATTCGTACTGTTTGCACCCACAGCGGCAATGCCCAAGCCCGCATCGTTGGTGACAAGTTGTTTCCAGCCAAACTGGTTGCTGCTGCCCTGCGCAATGCCCAACGGGCTGAAGGGATCGCTGATGTCAAAGGTGTTGTAGCCCCGTGCATGAGTGGTATAGAGTGTCTCCTCACCTGCAAAGACACGCCAACGCCGACTACCTGTAACTGTTCCCGGCGACGCGACTGTGCGGATGATGCGCAATGGATCGGGTGAGAGCAACAATGTGTGTAGTTGACTGCTCGTGAGCGCATAGAGGGCATCGCTTGTGCCATCGACATCATCGACACTTGCACCCAGTAACGTATCATCCAAGATTGCACCATTGCTCAGGTCCACCGCAAAGAGGCGACTATTGCTGCCATTGGCTGTACCCACATAGGCAACATCACCCACAATATCCACTGCGCTGACGGTATCGGTTAAACTGATTTGATGTGTGAGCGTGGCGTTGCTGGGGTCGCTGACATCAATCAGAGCCAATCCGCTAAAGCCATCAGCCACCGCCACGATACCCTGACCACAGGCAACATCCTGCGCCGCCCCAGGTGTGTCAATTTGGGCGATGATAGATGGGTTCATGCCGTTGAAGGCGTTGAAGAGGGCGACACCCGCTGCCGAATCGGCCACGACAATCAAGTCGTTGAGCGCACAGATATCGACTGCTGTGCCTGCCGTGTCTGCCGAGCCGATGATGCCCAGTGCAACCGCAATACCATCCAACGGGTCGCTACCCTGTTGAATCTCCACGCCATCGGGTGTACCATCATCGTCAGTGTCGACAAGGCTCGGGTTTGTGCCGATGATACGCTCCACCTCATCACTCAGGTCGTCGCCATCGCTGTCGGTGGAGTCAAAGGGACCACGATAATCGACCGCTGTGAGCGTGGTGGGTTGACCAACAGCAGCGGATGTCCCCTGCGCAATGCCCTGTCTATCGTTGATGGGGTCATAGACGTGTACAATGTAGTCGCTTTCGGGGCGCAAAATCACGCTAAACTGTCCCTCTGCACCCGTTGTGCCACGCAGTTCCAGCCCTGTATCGTCATTGGCATATTCTACCAGATAGAAGGCGTTGGCCGGATAGCCAAAGAAATCTTGACCCAGAGCACTGCTGTTGCGCTCGGTTTCAAGCAGGAATTCATCAAGGTCATTGGCATTTTTAAAGTATTCCTCGATGACCTCATATTCAGCTAGCAACGCCTCGGTATCGGCCAGCAGAATCACCAATTCATCCAGCACTTCTGGCGGCACAGGGTCATCATCTTGCAGCGTGGATGAGGCCAGCACTGTGCCATTGGGCGCAAGTCCCAGCAGCGTGGCAATTTTGTCAATGCCATTGCAGACTAGGGTCAAGCCCAATTCACGCAGCCCCTTTTCGGCAGCATCGGCCAAATTGTTGATTTGCGTCAATGTCAGTCGCGCCACCGACACACCAATGCAGGTCACACGCACCCAAACCGATGTACACTCGCTGCCCTTGCTTGTGACGCGCCCACAGATGCTCTCAATCGCCCCCAGAATCGACTCGGCACATTTGAGTGCTGCTTGGACTTTGCCTACAGGCGACTGACTTGTGACCTCTGCGACCGCGTTGACAATTAGCGACTTGCCATTTTTAATCACATTGAGTGATTCGCGCGCAGCCCCAACGTTGCTCCCTTGCTGGATGCTACTCTGTAGGCCGCGAATGCTGCTGACCAGTCCCCGAATGTCCCCCGCAAGCTTGAGTGCCTTTTGGATGGCTCCACGCACACCTGCTAACTCGGCTAGACAGTTTGCGGCGGCAGCACCCAAATCAACAACGGTGTCAATAATATCCTCAGTGGACATTTCACAGGGATCGCCAGGCGTACCACCATTGCGCCCATGCCAGCCGGGTGCCTCGATGCCGACACCGGGGTCCGTACAAACCAGTGAGCCATCATCATTGACCGTCATAGGACCGACGACTTCAAAGCGGCCTGTGTCGTGGTTAAAACTCCAGAGCGCACTCTTGTCGCCTGGGTTGAGAATTTCGCCTGTGCCGGGGTCGGGCAAGTTGGCAAAACAGATGGGGGCGGGTGTGTCAAAGTTGGTCGCACCATCGGTCTGCACAGTGATGACAACGGGGAAGTTGAGGCCGGGGGGCAGTGCGCCGGGAAGCCGTGCGGGATCAACGGGTGCGATGCCGACTTGACCGCCGCGTGTGCCATCATCAGCAAAGAGCGATCCCGCTGGGACCATAATCTCTGTCCCCGCCAATTCTGGGAACTCATTGGTCACGCTATCGGCAAAGGTGATGGTCGTGTCCGCATCCTCGCTGACCGACTGCAATGTTCCCGCCTCAATCAAGGGCAGATAGACATCACCAACGTTGGTCTCTTGCCCCGTGATTGATGCCCATGCCTTGCCCACAAAGGGATAGTACGCCCCATCAGCGACCTCGTTGGTGGCTGTGCGTCCGTCGATATGCACAAAGAAACGACCAACAGGAGCCGGGTCGAGACAGAAATTGCCCAGTGCATCGGTGGTGGTGCGCAGCGTCTCCTCCTGCCCATCAACGGTGATGGTGACATCTTGCAACGGCACATTCACGGCGATATTTTCGGGACTGTCTGCCGCCGCAACCTGTGCCAGTTCCGACGCAAAAACGCGCCCACAGACACTTGTGCCGTCCAGCGTGGTCAAACTGAGTGTGTTGAACGTAAACTGACCCATGCCACCTGCAACGCCATCGCCATCGGCATCAACCGCATTGCCATTGGTGTCCAGCACATTGTCGCCATCAACCGTCACCAGTACCCGTGCGCTGGCTGGTAGTGGCTCGCTGTAGAAGAGCGTCACGCGTTTGCCATCAGCCGAGAGTTGCAGCCGTGCGTTGAGTCGCTCGCCCCCAAAACTGGCCTGAAAGCTGGTGGCCGTGAAGCTGTTGGCCGCGATGGGCGCATCAAACTCGATGATGGTCTCGCGCGTCACCGCCACATCGCTCTCACCATCGGCAGGACTGATGCGACTCACACCGACCGCACCAGCCTCCTCGACAATGATATGGCCGACAAATGCGGTGTTCTCAGCAACATAATAGGTCGTCGTTCCTGTGATGTTGAACGTGTAGGTGAAGTCGCTTCCAGGAGCCAAGATTTCATTAAACTCGCCCTCGTTCTGGTCCGGTGCAATTACCGATTGTAGGGGCGCACCCTTGCGGTCGCCCTGCGCTGTCTGCCGTGTAATCAACGGCAAAAAGAGCGACTGATTGCCAACCGTGACGGCCTCGACAGGCGGTGGTCCAGTCGTCAACGTATACGCCTGCCCGCTGGCATTGTGCCACGTCACCGTGTCACCCTGACGGATGGTCATGGCAGTGGGGGCAAACCCATTGGCATTGAGGACAATGTAGTTGGGGCTGGCATTTTGGTTAAATTTGTCAGGAATGGTCGTTGATGTGTGTGTTGTGCTGTCTGTGATGTTGTCTGTGATAGCCTGTGCAGAAATCCGGTGTGCCGCCTGTAGATGATGGGCGGGTAGCAGGGTTCCGGTGAGTAGTAGTGTGAGCGTCAGTGTCCAGTGAATCGAGATAGCCAAGAATCGCCTGTGGTGCATCCTCTTCTCCTTTGTAAGAAACAAAAAATCAATTGACGAACACCTTAATTCTAGCTGTGCTTATTTGTTTC
>JBCCFC010000317.1:0-11249 GCA_039029935.1 Chloroflexota bacterium | reverse complement strand
TCAATTTTCAATTGCCCATTTTCAATTTTTACGATTGGCATTGCGGGTGAAACACATCCCGTGCAGGTTGATCTCACGAGTTTGACCCGCACGAGGTGTGTTCATTAAACGTTTCCTACAACAGATTTCGTAAGGCTCTATCCATAACCTCTATTCATACTTCAATACTGACAATTTGCTGTCAATTTTTTTTGTCAAAACACAACATAGTCAATGAATATAGTCTACATCATTCGTTTCACAAATAACCACCTTACAATTCTCACCAGTCGTTTTTGACATGCTTTTGCCGCGCCATTATGCGCATAAAACTCTTTTTTTATTATTCAAAGAAGCATCTACAGATACAGTAAAAACAATATAATACACACTAACCCATTTTTTGAGCAAACTAGCTACTCATATATTTGTCGGATGCACCGTTCATTAATTCCTCTTTTTATCCCATTGAATCCGATCTACAAGGTTGCTATACTAATCCCTGATTGTGTAAAAGGTATGAATGGTTCCAGAACGTGGAATCTATCACTGAATCAACAGAATGAATAGACAAATGGACTCGCAAACAAATCCAAAATCTATCATCTAAGCAGGAGGCATTAATGGATTTGCATCAACATATCAACCAGAAATCAATACAACACAACATAGAGGGACAAAACATGGTTGATGCCAGTACACAAAACAAATTGACAATTCAAAAGACGAATCTTGTCACCATGAAGTTATGCGCAACTTTACTGATTGTGACAGCATTGTTTATGACAGTCGTCCAAACGGCATTTGCGGCCAGCGTATCAGCCGAATTTGCACAGATTGGCCCCAACGCAATCTTGGGTAAGTCATCCATTGGTGACTTTGTTTGGCATGATACAAATGCGGATGGCATCAAAGATAACGGCGAGCTGGGTATCAATGGTGTCTGTGTGAATCTCTATCATGATGGGTTTAGTGGAAACCCTATGGATAGCCAGATTCAGGCGGGTGAATTCCTATCAACAACGACCACAATGACTGACACAGTCAATTCGCCAGAATCCACAAAGGGTGGATATTACGACTTTGACCAGATTACAGGAAATGGGAATCAATACTTTGTTGAGATTTGTGAAAGCAATTTTGCGCCTGGAAATACACTCGAAGGGTATATTTATACAGGTGCTCCGCTAAATACGCACAATGAGCAAGATGGTACAAATGTATCTAATGATGGTCCATATAATGGTCCTATTACACGGACTGTGCCTGTATTTGCTATTCAGGCAGATATCAACTATGTCGACTTTCCGCTATTCCAAGCCTCTGCTAGTCTGACAATTTCACCTTTAACCGCAGCCAATCAAGTCAATGATGCGCATGTTTATACAGTGACATTGACACATAACGCATCAACGCCGCCAACACAAACAGCCGCAGTCGGAGAGATTATCACCGTATCCGTAGGCGCACTCGGTTCTCTTACCAACGGCAGCATCACATCGACAACGGCTGTCACCTGTACAACCGACGCCAATGGTCAATGTGCTGTCACACTTAACTCTTCTGTTGTGGGTACGTCAACCGTATCGGCAGCATGGAATGGTGAAGTACTGGTCACACCAGGCTATACATTGACAACACCTTTGATGGCGACTACTGCTGTATCTGCGATTAAACAATGGGTTGATGCTCGTATCACATTGAACCCAATTACAGCAACCAACCAAATCGATATGCCGCATATTTATACAGCAACATTGGAATTTGACTATGGCGATGGCAATGGCTGGGTTGCGGCAGGAGACGGTTTGCCTATCAATATCAACGAAACTGGTCCAGGCTCATTGAATGCGGCAAGTTGTAATACATCAGGTGGCATTGGTCAATGTACAGTGACGCTCACGTCAACTGTTACGGGCACAAGCACAGTAGCGGCCACGTGGAGCGGTTCCATCAACACCAACAGCAATGGTTCGGCGACAGCATCGGCGGCTACAGGCTCTGGGCCAAGCAGTTCCAACGCTACCAAGCAGTGGGTGGATGCCCGTTTGTCGATTACACCACCAACGGCAGCCAACCAAGTCAACGATGCACATACGTATACCGTGACCTTAGAATTTGACTATGGTGATGGACTTGGGTGGGTTGCAGCAAACAACGAATCTGTTGATGTTGCAGCGGTCAACTCAGTGGGTGCGACAGGCACGATTACAGGGTCGCCCTGTACGACAACTGCGAGTGGGCAATGTACAGTGACGCTCAATTCTCCGACGACAGGCTTGAGTACGGTTTCCGCCAATTGGGATGGCATCATCACATCGAACAATGGCAATGGTAGCACATCGGCCACAGCCAGCAGCGGCAATGCTGTCAAACGCTGGGTGGATGCACAGATTACACTGACACCAGCAACGGCCATCAACATCATCAGCGACCCGCATATTTACACAGCGACACTTCAGTTTGACTATGGTGATGGCTTTGGCTTTGTCAATGCACCCGATGGGCAGACATTGACCTTTACCAACACTGCACCTGGCTCGTTGGATTCATTGACCTGTTTGACTGATGGGAACGATGGCAATTGTACAGTGACCTTGAGTTCAACCATCACAGGATTGACCACCGTCGCAGTTACATGGTCAGGCACTATCTCGGTGACAGAAGGCATGGCAGCGGCCAGCACGGGTCCAGCGACAGCAACCAAGCTCTGGGTTGATCCAGACTATGAAATCGAAAAGACCTATACGGGTGAAGCCGAGCCGATTCTGACAAGTGGCATCTTGAGCTTTACGATTAAGATCACCAATACGGGCAATGTCACTATCACAGTCTTGCCGTTACGTGATACCTATAACACGACTTATCTTCGGTACGTGTCATCCTCACCCGCATCCAATGACAATGTGGATGACGGGACAATCAATTGGACTGATTTGACAACAACCTCATTTGGCAGCGATTTGGCACCAAATGCCGTCATCAGTGTGATTGTCACATTCACAGCCATCGCTGATACAACAGGAATCACAGAGACACCTTGTGCCGGACCAGACAGCACCTGTAACCGGGCCTTTGTCGAGGCGCCACAGGTGGATGCCGATGATCCAAACTCAGGTTTACCACCAATTACGCTGCCAGACAAGGATGATGAGGATGATGTTGTCATCTTCAATCCAACAGCGGTCAACATCATGCAACAGTCAGCCGAGGTCATGGCTGGTGGCGTGATGGTCAATTGGTCCACGGCTGCCGAGGTCAACATCCGTGGCTTCAACCTCTATCGACAGGACGAAGATGGCGAGATGGTCTTGGTGAATGATGCCGTGATTGACGCTACACAGACGGGTCAAAGCATGGGTGATGCCTACTCGTTTATGGATGCAGAGGCCGATGCAGAGGGTGCATACACGTACATTCTCGAAGTGCTTAAGCTGGATGAGACGGCAGAACGGGTTGAGTTGGCATCGGTTGGTTCTACACCAAGTGCCGATGACCCAGGTACACCAGGGAACACAGTGTTCTATCCGGTCTATCTGCCAGTCTTGTTCCGGTAGGTCGGTATTCGGTACGTCGGTATTCGGTACGTCGGTACGTCGGTACGTCGGTATTCGGTACGTCGGTATTCGGTACGTCGGTATTCTGTGGGGCAGTTCTTTACTGACCTACTGACCTACCGACCTACTAAGCTACTGACCTACCGACCTACCGGCCTACTGACCCACCGACCTACTGACTTACTGATTACAGGCACTTGACAAATTCAACGTAAGTCTGACTCCTGAACCAACAGCGATTCTCATTCAGAATCAAGATAGTCAGAAAATTCACAAGGGGTTCTGTCCCCCAGTCATGAACAGCGTAGACCATTGTTCATGATTGGGAAGGGCAGTACCCCTCTGTTTATCAAAGAGGCTGCGGCAATCTTGAACAGCAAACAATGAGTAATGGCATGATTAAATTGATAGGACATACATTGACATACGAAGTTAACACCACACCTACATCCACGTTGTATTCAGCAAAAAAAATGAAATCAAACACATTCTCCCCTCCTATAAGGTTTTTGGCACTGAGCCTCGTGGTTCTTGCCAGTCTGATTCATAGTCTATTCACCCCATCAACTGTACTAAGCCAAGCCGAGACCACTACAGCAAAGATCGTATCAGCGGATTCGTTGAGTACAGATGCCCTAACACCAACCTTTTGGACACCACCAGACCCAGCCTATCGCATTGACGTGACTGCGGATGGTGTTCACCAGCTTGACTACACCTATCTGCAGGCTGCGGGGCTACCCGTTGACACGCTTGATCCACGTACCTTTCAGATGTTTTATCTTGGGAGCGAGATTGCGATTGAGGTAGCGGGCGAGAGCGACGGTCGTTTTGATGCAGGGGATCGCATAACCTTTTATGGCCGTAGTATTGATGGGTTGTATGCGGAAGGGAAATTAACCCATCATAAGTACACAGGCAAAAATGTCTATTGGCTAACATATGATCTATCGGGGCTGACAGTAGGCAAACGCATGGCACCAAAAGATGGCTCGATTGCAGGTGGTGCAACGCCAGCAGTACCGTATTTGGTGCAACAACGCATTGAACAACAAATTGGCTATGCATCCGATGTCCCCAAATATGGCAACTCCACCTTTCTCGCAACCGATGACCGCTGGATATGGAAAAAAATGCAGTTTTTCACCTTTAGCAGCTCATCTGCCAAAACCTTTTCTGCCAATTTTGAGGCCACCAATCTGGTGACGACAGGATATACAGCCACTGTGACCGCGCACCTGATTGGCGGCTCAACCATCAATCACGGGGCACGTATCTTGGTCAACGGAACGCAGGTGGTGGAAGACACAACCACAGGCAGGCGATTTGAGGCATTTGACATTTCAGCGTCATTTCCGCAGACCTTGCTGGTGGAAGGGACGAACACAATTGCCATTGAGTTTCTCGTTCTCTCAGGCTTTTATGATATCGTGTATGTGGATTGGCTGGAGGTCAATTATTACCGTACCCACGCCGCCACAAACAATGCGCTTGATTTTGAAGGCGAAGTCAGTTCCGGTGTCAATCCAGGCCCTTGGCACTACACATTAACCAACTTTGATAGTACGGATATACACCTGTATGATGTCACCGATATGTACAACACACAGGACATCAGCAATCTCACCATCAATAGCCTGATTGCGGCGAGTGTTAATGATAGTGTCTATGATACTGTCCATGATACTGTCCATGACGCTGCTGCCATCAATGCCACCGTTGATTTTGGGGACAGCGCATCCGGGCGGCGGTATATCGCATGGACACCTGATAGCCTATTAACGCCCAATGGCATCACGCTTGTGACTCAGTTGACCACACCTGCCACTCCCAGCTATACACCGGACGATTTGCTGGACACGGCCAATGGTGCCGACTGGATTGTCATTACGCATGAGGATTTTTGGGATGAGGTCTATCCGCTGGCCGTACACAGAGACACAAACTATCGCGTGGCTATCGTGCATACACAGAAGATTTATGATCAGTTTAATGGCGGCATGTTGTCATCAGAATCGATCAACGATTTTCTGACCTATGCCTATCAGAACTGGCAAGCACCAGCACCCCAGTTTGTGCTGTTGGCTGGTGGTGGCACAAGCGATATGCGTCAGTATATTTCGGGTGTGAAGACGACCTATGTGCCAACCTTTATGTACCCTGCGGATCCAATTTTGGGTGATACGGCCAGTGACAATCGGTTTGTCATGATTACAGAGGGTGACATTCTGCCCGACATGCACATTGGCCGTTTCCCCGCCTACAATGAAGCGGACCTAACCACGATGGTCGAAAAAACCATCCGCTACGAGACAACGCCAACCTTTAACGATTGGAATCGCAATGTGCTGTTTGTCTCCGATGACCTAGAAGGTGGCGGTGGTAACTTTTACAATTTTTCTGATATTTTGGCGGATGGATATGCAGAACATGATCCAACACTCAAGCTATTGCCCGACCCCTATACCAGCACAAAAGTCTATCTTGGGCGCACCTGTGATTTGGGCAACCCATCCACCGCAACCGAATGCCAAGATGAAATTATAGACACGATTAACAATGACGGTGCGCTCATTGTCAGCTACGTCGGTCATGCGCTGACAACCAAGTGGGGCAGTGAAAGCCTGATGAATGAGACCGTCATTAGCCGCATGACCAATAGCAACCAGCTTTCGATCTTTTTGGCAATGGCCTGTTTTGAGGGATTTTTTCACACCCCTGGGGCAGGAGCGAAGTCGTTGGCTGAACGCTACATGACCCACCCAAACGCGGCTGTGGCAAGTTGGTCGCCAACCGGATTTGGCGTCGCCACCGGACATGATTGGTTAGAACAAGGGCTGTTCATCTCACTCTTTGATGACGAAGTTACCGAGTTGGGCAAAGCCATGACCGAGGCCAAATACTACATGGATGATCACGCACCTGCGCACAAGTATGATGACTTGATTGATACCTTTCTTCTGCTTGGTGATCCTGCATTGGTTGTACAGCGGTCCGTCGCACCGACAGCAGTAGATATGGCTGGGTTTACAGCCTACATGCCCGGTGATACGGCACAAAATGATTCGGGGCAGGATGCGCCAGCAACGGTCATGGTTGAGTGGCATACAGGTTCTGAGATTGAAATTTTAGGATTTAACTTACTACGCGCAGAGGGCGGCAGCGATGACTTTAGCCAAATCAACGCTGAGATGATCTTTGCCAACAACGCGGGCATGTCGGGTGGGTCGAGCTATGCGTATGAGGATATCATCCGAGAGTCACAAACGCAGCAGTATCAATATAAACTGGAAGTTGTGAAACTGGATGGGACGTCTGAACGTTATGGGTTGGCGGATGTGAATTTTGGTCCACAGGTGGGCGATACACAGCAGGTGTTTTTGCCATTTGTGGTGAGGTAGAACCATACTACAACGGATTTGGGATTGGAACGGATTTTTGTCTGTGCATGAGAGGAATCCGTTCCAATCCCAAATCCGCTGTAGTATTGCCATTGAGAAATAAAACTCAATAAAAGAAGTATTAAATAAAAGCAGTAAAGCTATGAACGTAAATAAAATCTATCATTTCATGTTAACATTCTGTCTCCTCCTCGCATCCCTACTCATTACCTTGACAATGCCTGTCCTGACAACACCCGCCCATGCAGCGGCCAGTGAGACAGCACACGAGACAGCACACGAGACAGCACACGGGTTAGGGTATCGGCTTCATCGCTCCAACCATGAGGGCGTTGCACTGACACTGCATACGCCCACCTACACGGTTTACACACGTCAGACGACGGCAGGGCCAGAGACATGTCTACAGATTGAAAGCCAAGGCTATGTGCTGGGTGGCGAGGCGGGAACGCCACAGTTGCCACAAAAGGCGACGCTGCTGGGTGTGCCTGCCGATGCAGAGATTTCGCTCACGGTGGTTTCACAAAAGCAGGAAACAGTCCAACTGCCAGCGGGCAGTGCAAGTGCCTGTGCTGCACCCGCCAGTGTGGAGGAAGAGGGTGAGGATGGCGTGATGCGCTTTGTGGAGCGGGATACCCTGCCCAATACAGCGGTTTATGGTGTAGATGCACTTTACCCGTCGCAGCTGGTGCGTATTCATGAGTTGGGCTTTATGCGTAATCAGCGCATTATCCGTGTGGAAGCACAGCCATTTCAGGTCAATCCTGTGGATGGCACGTTGATTCATCATCAGCAGCTACAGATTACGCTGACCTTTGATGGCATTGACCATGATGTCTATGCCGCGCATAAACGGTTGGCGCAATCAGCCGTGAGTGCGGCCAGCCTGCAAAGCGAGACCGCGTTTGAAGCAGGGTTTGCCAATCTGTTATTGAACAATGACAGTGCCAAGGTGTGGCGTCAGGCAACATTGGAGGATACAGTCATTCGCGCGGCGGCGCATCAACAGGGAGATGAACCAGAGCTGACGACATGGCAACCGCCCAGCCCTGCCTATCGCATCGGCATTAAGGAGGATGGCTTCTACAGACTTTCCTATCAGGCGTTGGCGGATGCGGGCATCCCGGTCGATACGTTGGCTCCGGACCGCTTCCGCATGTTTTTGAATGGCGAAGAGATTGCGATCAAGGTGCGTCATGCAGGTGAGAATGCAGGCGATGTCACAGGCAACAATACCGATGGTACATTTGATGTCGGCGATGAAATTCTCTTTTATGGACAGGGAGTCAAAGAGCGATACAGCGAAACCAACATCTATTGGCTGACCTATGGTGATTTGTCCACAACGGCGATGGGCAAACGCATTGCCACACGTGATGGCACAATCGACCCCGTGGAGGTGAATGCGCAGACTGTCGCCCATTATCAACAGACGGCGCGCCATGAAGAGAACGCAAACTATGTCTCTACATTGCCCAAAGAGCGGGGCTATGATCACTGGTTTGACAACCGCATCACTGTCGCTGGGTTTAACCAAAAGGGTAGTGCATCGTGGCCCTTTGCGCTAGATGCGTTGGCAGGTGGTGAAGATGGTGGTGAAGATGGTAGCGCAGCCATCGCGACCATGTCGGCAGCATTGGGTGGCAATGTCAAAGGACCACATCATATTCAGTTCTACATTAATGGCGAGCAGGTCTATGATGGCGAGTGGCATGGGCGTACCTATCACGAATTTACGACTGATTTTCCACAGAGCTATCTGATTGATGGTGAGAATGAAGTACGCTTGGATTTGCTGACAGATATTCCAGGTCAGGTGTATGATGTCATCTATATTGACTGGATTGAGGTGACATACAATCGCCAATTAGCCGCCCAACAGGTGACACAGCAGATTTCAGCTACGGAGCAAATCGCCAGCCAATTGCTCTTTGAGAGTGACCAGACAGGTGTGTTATCCTATGCCATTTCTGGATTTGAGACAGGGGGTACAGGGAATACAGCCGAAATTTTTGATATTACAGATCCGACACAGGTCAGCCAGATTGAAGGCGTGATTGACGGCGAGATGATATCATTTGTCGATGCACAGCCAAGCCATCGTAAATATCTCGTGGCGGCAACTGAGCAACCCCTGGAACCGCTCTTTATCCAAGAGGCTATCTCCGCTGATTTGCTCTCGACCGAGATCGGTGCGGATTACATTATTATCACCCATCGTGATTTCTTGGATGCCATCCTCGATTTGGCCGCTTACCGCACCCAGCAGGGCTACCGAGTGCGCATTGTGGATGTGCAGAGCATCTATGATCAGTTTAACTATGGGCGCATGTCGGCCTATGCCATCCGCGATTTTCTAAGCTATGCCTATGCGAATTGGGCAGGGGTAGCCCCACAGTATGTACTGTTGGTGGGGGATGGCAACTATGATTTGATTGGCTATCTGGAAAACAGTGCCCCCAACTATATCCCGCCCTTCTTGGATATGGTAGACCCCAGCTTGGGTGAAACCGCCACCGACAATCAATTTGTCACCATTGTGGGGGATGACATTTTGCCTGACATGCATATTGGCCGTTTTCCCGTCAAGACGGCTGAAGATGTGCAGGCGATGGTCGCCAAAACGATCCATTATGAACGGGTTGATATTGAGCAGCCAACAGATACAACCGAACGCGCCTGGAATGAGCACATTCTCTTTATTGCCGACAATTTGGAAGGTGGTGGTGGCGCATTTTATAACTTCTCCGATGAGGTTGCGGATGGCGTCGTTGAGGTGACAACCGGTACCCAAGGATCGACGGATAGCGTCGAAACCATTCAAGCCCCACTCGTCCCAGAAACCTACAGCAAGACCAAGCTATACATGGGTACAACCTGTCCCGATGGCTCGCCCGCCACCGCCTGTAACCGCAGCATCATCGAAGAGATGAACGCGGGGGCGTTGTTGGTCAGCTATGTGGGGCATGGCACAAAGCAATATTGGGCATCAGAGCAGTTGCTCAACCTCAGTTCGCTCACCCAACTCACCAACAAAGACCGCCTGCCCGTGATGGTTCCCATGACCTGTATGGAGGGCTATTTCCATGAACCAGACCCAGAGATTGATTCCTTTGCCGAGGTGATTGTGCGGATGCCGGAACACGGGGCCGTTGCCAGCTGGTCGCCAACCGGATGGGGCTTGGTGACAGGGCATGACTTCTTGGAAAAGGGCTTCTTCATCTCGCTCTTCCTCAATGGTACGCCGGAGTTGGGAGCCGCAACGACCTATGGCAAGCTCTATTTGCTGGAGAATGCGCCCGCTGGCAAGTATGATGATCTTGTAGAGACGTTTAATTTGTTGGGTGATCCGGCGTTGCGGGTTCGCCTAGATGCGGCGACCGATAACACTGGTGGTGATGATACTGGCAATGATGATACTGGCGGTGATAACACAGGTGGTATTGATCCTGGTGAGGAGCCACCCGCTACCGATACAGTCCACGTTTATTTACCCGTTGTTCGTCAACCGTAGATTCGTCTCTACACGATTGCGGACTCACCCAAAAGAAAAATAATGCTCGACTCTGCTAAAAAAAGTCCGACTTCTGTAGAATTTGATGATTTCTACCACTGTTGAGAAGTCGGACTTTTGGGTGGTTTTGACCTTGTTGTAACAGAGTCATGCTCGCCCACACAATTTTGGTGTCTACCAATGTTCTTTATACCATTCTTGCATCTCATCGACACTGTACTCTTTTGGCTCACTCTGCGATTTGAGTTCACCAGGTTTGTACATGCCCATACGTTTCAGACTATCTTTCATAATAGTGTAAATTTGATCATAGGCACCATAGAGCAATTTCATGATAGTGTTTTCTAAAACAGGGTCAATATTAGATAGTAGCGTATCGAGGGTTACTGATGTATTATCAGTGTCGCTTATTTGTCGACCTAGCAACTTAAACTTTTGCGCAAGAGAATTTCTGGTTGTGGAATCAATATTGATCGTAAATCTCGCAAATGAATCGATATAGGTATGATAGAGATATAAAGCATCGCCAAGGGTTCTCTGTGATTTTCCTTTTGTCATAAAATTACGCATACTTCTCTCGGTTCGCTCATTTTAAAAGTCAAAAACGGAAATATTTACCATTCATTTTAGAAAATAAAAATGATTTTTTGATTTTTTAATGAAAATTGATTCTATAACAGTAGATTGGAACATTTGAGCCTTTACAAATAAATACTGATATAAAGTACATTCAGATAAAAATCTAAATGAATTTATACCAATTCTTGTTTTCGCTCATATGTTTCCACGAACCGAGAG
>JBCCFC010000316.1:0-11262 GCA_039029935.1 Chloroflexota bacterium | reverse complement strand
CTACAGTTCACATCGTGATTCTATTACTGGTGGGTTTGGTCTTTACTGCCTGGTTTATATATTACAGTAAACTTGGCTTCTACTTCCATGTAAAGACATTCGGAGATGTTATGATGGAAATACTCGTAATGGGTGGCTTTTGGTTAGTTTATTGGAATTTGATGCAAATGGTAATCGAAAGGGGAAGCTAGGTGAATGTCTTCCGTATAAATTGTCCTGCTTGTGGCGCGTTATATAATGATATTGTGATTAATGGCGTATCAAAACTATTACATGCAGGTCTAAAAAGTTTAACCGATAAATCGGCAACCCCTACCAAAGCATGTGTGCGTCATTATGATTATGTTCTTTTTGAAGACTGTAAACATTGTTGCCCTGAGTTATTTGGTGATTGCCCCGTTTGTGAACTTGCTCACCCATATATTTGGGCACAATTTGGCACACCCACATTAAGACCGTGCCTTTGCAATCAATAGCTCCGCTCACGTATGGTAAACAGAAGCGGTATGGTTCAGATTGCGCCAATTGAGGGTAACAAATGCTTGTTAAGTGAGTACCGCCTTCGTGCGAGCTGTACCAGTGTAGAGCTGGTACTTTAATAGCGTTGTTGCAAAATAAGGCAACTACAGAGAGCCTTCTGCTCAAATCTGGCCGTTATACCTATCTGGAGAAAATTTCTATGCCAATATCTGATCAAATTCAAAGAGAGATTGTAGATTTGCATCAGTTTTTTGAAAAGTGGCTATCGGGAGATTTAGCCGACACTGATCAAAATTTTCTACGACTAGAATCCGCACTTGCGAATGATTTTTCTATTGTTAGCCCTGACGGCACTGAGGTTGAACGTGCGACCTTGGTAGATTCCCTTAGAGAATCTCATGGGAAACGACCAAACTTAAACATATGGATTGAAGACTTTCAACTTTTGCGAGATGAACCGCCTTTACTGATGGTCCGCTATGATGAGTGCCAAACCCATTCTGATAGCGTAACCCGACGTGTTAGCACTGCTTTATTTTCAGTTAATCGTTCAGCACCCAATGGGTTTGCTTGGGTACGTGTCCACGAAACTTGGAAAGCGGATCGTTAGAAAAGCATTGGTCTAAAAATTTCGTTTATGTTCAAACACTTTTTCAAAAATATATTAATTTAACTGAGTAAAATATGGCAAAACTCAAACTTGATCTACATGATATATACAACCGCGGCGATCAAATTGAGAAAGAATTAAACAGTATCATTCAAGAAGCTGTAGAAAAGCGGATAAAACTTGTTGAAATCATCCCTGGCAAAGGTAGCGGTCAATTGAAGAAAAAAGTACTTCGATTTCTAAATCAGAAACACATCAAAAGCCAATACCATCGGGTTGAAAAAGATGACAAGAATTTTGGGCGCATCTTTGTTCACTTTAAACACTAAAAATTGGATTTCAATAAGAAGACTACAATATATGGTGACTTGGCGGGCGAGGCATTTCGGCGTGTGGCAGTTTGCGCCATGCTGATGGGGCGCGGACACGACCATAGAGGGCTAATATGATCGACTTTGACCAAATACAAACCGCTACCATACAAGCAACAAAATCAAGTGACATTGTTGCCGTCGGTGTTGCCGTCGTCGAACATGCCGAGGTTACGTATGCGGAGGGGTTCGGTCGAACCCGTTTGGATGACGCTGGGGTTGCTGTCACTGCGGACACGCTCTTCCCATACTGTTCGGTGAGCAAGACCTTTAATGCCATTCTGGTGATGCGCTTGGTCGAAGAAGGACGATTGGACCTCGATTGTCCCGTCGTTGACTATTTGCCGGGCTTCACATTTCGTCACTCGGATTACGGGCAGCGTGTGACATTGCGACATCTACTCAGCCACACATCTGGTTTGCCGATGGGTGGTCGTTTTTTTGGCCTCGATACAGATGATGCACTGGCGCGTGCGATTTGGGGTGAGATTCCACATTATCGCTTCCTCGCCCCACCAGGGCTTGTGACCAACTATTCCAACACCGTTGTCTGCATGGCTGGCTACATCGCCGAGGTCGTCATGGGACGTAGCTACGATGACCTGCTGACCGAGTATCTTTTCGAGCCGTTGGGCATGACATCAGCCCGTTGGGATATTTCAACCACGCCACCTGAACAGCTTATCTTCACCCACCTCAAGGACATGAACGGACAAATCACGATTCAGGAGGAGTTTCCGTTAAATCGCGCGGGTCATCCAAGTAGTTTCTATAAAGGGTCGATCCGTGATTTAGCCCAAGTTGCGCACATGTATCTTAATCCGGGACGGCTATTGGGAGCAAATGCGTTGGCTGAAATGATGACGCCGTATTGCTCGACTCACTTAGACAGCGCGACACATCTCTATCTGCGACAAGAATTGGCATACGGTTTGGGGCTAATGGTCGGTGACTATCGCCAGCATAAGATGGTGCGTCACGCGGGTGGTCGCGCTGGACACACAAACTTTTTCCAACTGTTCCCAAATCAAGATCGTGCCGTCATTATTCTGACGAGCAACGTGGGTGGGGAGGGGATCACCGAGTTGGTGCAACAGGTTCAAGATGCGGTTTTGGGATTGGAATCGGCTAAGTCAATCTTCTTAACCACCCCACCCGTACCCATTGCACCGCCACCATCGCTAGAACTAGCCAAATTAGCGGGGCACTACCTCAATCCTACTCAATCTCGTCTTGTAGAAATTACACTTGATGACGGTGCGTTGACGCTGCACATGAACGAGCAAACGTATCCGTTGACCTATTGTGAGCATGGTGAATTTTGCGGTATGATGAACGAGCAGCACGTTATGCCCGTCTATTTTATCACGGATGAAGAGGGTAGCTGCCATCATGTCACGGTGTTTGGCACTCCTTATCAAAAGCACACAGAAACGTTGCCAACTGACATAGCTCATGTAAACTGGGCGAACTATGTTGGTCATTACCGTGACCCGTTCAATACACATCCCGACGACATCCTGAAGGTCAATTTGGTGGACAGGCAGCTCTACATTTATGGAGGTGATACGCCGCAGTTGGCGCGTCCCCTCAGTAAGCATCGTTTTTTAACAATGTTCGGTATCGTTGAATTTGAGATGTCGGATTCGGCTAACAATCACGTCATCGCAGTACAGATTGCACATGCAGCACGCTACTTTCCTGTTGCCGAACAAAACTTGCAGCCGACACTCTAGCGGGGTGCGACTAATAAAGTCGTTAGTTGGACATCAATTCATGCGAATCTGAGTTTAGCATGAAACGCTCACATTTTCCGGAGATTACTATGGACAGACCAAACGAATCTAACATACCACAAGAAGCAACCACTGTCATCCGCAACTACTTGGTGATTGCGGGGCTATACACGCTCTCAACCTCGGTGATATGGGGAGTGAACACGCTCTTTTTGCTGGATGCCGGGCTTGACCTCTTTGGGGTCTTCTTTGCCAATGCCGTATTTACAGGCAGTATGGCCCTGTTTGAAATTCCGACGGGTGTGTTGGCCGATACACGAGGACGACGGGTCTCCTTCCTCCTCAGCGTGGCGATTGTCCTATTGGGTACGCTGGGCTATGTGGGGGTGGCGGCGATGGGTGGCGGCTTGCTGGCCTTTAGTCTCATGTCAGTCGTGCTGGGTCTGGGGTACACCTTTTACTCTGGGGCGGTTGAAGCATGGCTGGTGGATGCCCTCAATGCCACTGGTTACACGGGGAAACTGGATAAGATATTTGCTCGGAGCTCGATGATCTCTGGATGTGCCATGCTGGTAGGTTCCATCGGCGGTGGATTTTTGGGCAGTCTCGATTTATCCATTCCATTCTGGGCAAGAGCAGGGCTATTGGCGACTGTTTATGGCGTGGCCCACTTTACGATGCACGACTTGGGGTTCAACCCACGCGCCACCAGCCTTGCCAAATTGCCCGGAGAGATGCGTAAGATTGCCCAAGTCAGCGTGACCTATGGGTGGCAGCAAAGTTCAGTGCGATTGCTGATTATCGCCTCCTTTGTGCAAGCGATCTTTATGGCTTGGGGCTTTTATGCCTGGCAACCCTATTTTTTGGATTTACTGGGACAAGACATCACCTGGGTAGCCGGAGTGATCGCCGCACTGATTTCGGTGTCAACCATCGTAGGCAACTCAGTTGTGGAGTGGTTTACGCAATATTGTGGAAAGCGAACCACCTTACTCCTCTGGGCCGCTGGCATCCAGACCGTCGCCGCTGTGGGTGTCGGTTTGGCGAGTTCGTTTTGGGTGGCCGTGCCCCTCTACCTGATTGTCATGGCGGGAATGGGTGTTTGGACCCCTGTCCGCCAAGCCTATATGCACCAGCTCATCCCCTCTGAGCAACGAGCCTCGGTCATCTCATTTGACTCACTTGTGAGCAGTGGCGGCAGTATGTTCGGACAATTGGGCTTGGGTAGTTTAGCGCAGATGAATTCTATCGCTTCTGGCTATGTTGTTGGGGGTGGCACCACAATTCTCGCCTTACCCATCATCTTCCTGCTTCGACGTAAAGGGGATGACGCAGATATGATTGTCGGCGATGCGGGTAAGCAGGGTGCTTGTGCGGCTCAAGGCTTGCCCAATGTGTCGGCCTTAGATGCTCATTCGCACGTGGTCGCAGCGGAGAGTTAAATGATTCTTGTCACAGGGGGACAGGGGTTTATCGGGCGGGCTGTCTGTGCCATGCTGATGGCTCGTGGGTATGAGGCCATTGTCGTGGATACAAAGGCGGCTGACGCAAATGCCTCGACATATGCCTATACAACAGAGGTCTGCGATATTCAGTCCAACGAGGAGATTAACCACCTTTTTCGCCACTATCCAATCACGACGGTGATTCACTTGGCGTCAGTGTTGAACACGGCATCCCGTCAGCAGCCTTTTGAAGCCACACAGGTCAATATTATGGGCAGTCTCCATCTGCTAGAAGCGGCACGGCAGTCCGGCGTGGCTAAGTTTATCTATGGCAGTTCGATGAACGTTTATGGCGGCATAGAGACATCGGCAATCACGGATGACGAATTGCTCTCGCGACCGCCTGCGCCTGAAACGCCCTATGGCATCGCAAAACGGACTGTTGAAATGTTGGGGATGACCTATCAGCAGTTTGGTGGAAATTTTGTGGCCTTACGGATTGCGTATGTACTCGGTGCTGGTTCACGGAGTACCTCATCGCCGTGGCGGAGCGAAATTTTTGAACAGCTCAGGCCGGAAAGCACGCAGCCAGTGGAGATTCATATTCCTTTTTCAGGGAAGGCTCAAATGCCATTCGTCTTTATTGACGATGTGGCGGCGATGTTTGTCCGTTTGGTAGAGGCGTCACAGTTCTCACGCCAACTCTATAATACACCAGCGGAGACGTGGACCATACAGGCATTGGCGACCTATCTCGAATCGGTGGCTCCTCATCTTCAAGTCACGTGTGGTCAGGCAGCCACTGGCAACCCGACAACGCTGACCGGGCAGGTATTCACCAGAGAATTTGGGTACACGTCTGAGATGTCAATTCAAGCACGAATCGAGCAAGCGCGGAACACATGACTGGCGAATCCGTGAAGATACACTGGTTGCGCCAGAGAATTTGCCAGTCATGTTTGCTCACATTTACACGCGAGGTAACGTAGAGGCAAAAAAACAATGGAATCATCAAGCACTGTAAACAAACCTTCAATACCCAACCCCGTCACTGCCATCGCCGAAGCAGACGCGACAGGTGAAATCGCGGATATTTTTGCGGACATCCGTCATACGATGGCACTCCCGCTGATTACCTCGGTTTGGCGGATTTTGGTGGATGTGGATGATGGATTGCGGCCTGCGTGGGCGGCAACAAAGCCACTTTATCTCAGTGGACAACCGCAAGCCACGCTGGAAAAGATGCAACAACGTGTCAATTTTCCGACGCCTGCTCCTTTAACACGGAGTCAGTTGGCCTGTGTTGGGGTGACGCAAGCGGATTTGCCCGTCATCAAAGTCATTGTTAATGCATACAATCGCTCCAACAGCCTCAACTTGATTGCGCTCACAGCCTTGACCAGCGAACCTGCTGGTACGCCTGCCAATCATCCTATCCCACAACCACCACCCCATTGGTTGCCTCTCCCTCAGCTCCTTCCCCAAGAAGAAATTGACAGCGATACGTGGTCTATATTGCGGCGTGTGTATCAGCTCAGTTCAGAGGCTGAAAAACCTACTGATAAACCGGGTGTTGCCACCATTTGGCGTCATCTGGCACATTGGCCGGGGTTCATGGCATTGGCACTGGTCGGGTTAACACCGCTTGTGGAGAACGGTACAGTTGCGCTGACGATGCAAGCGGTACACGAATTTACACAGGATGAAGCCGCATCCATTGCCCATTTGCGCGGTGACAGAGCCGCCATTCCAGCAGATGCCTATAACTTTATTGCCAGATATGCCAGTGGTGTACACCGCATTGTAACGATGGGGCATATTTTTGCCAAGTGGCTGGATACGACCGTAGAGGGCTAACATAAGCGATTTTGACCAAATACAAACCACCGTATGATGATGGATGATAAAAACGGTATTGATCCGTCGCAGGTCGATTTGTGCTTGGTATAGTTGATGCACGGTGCCACGCCCAGCGTCAACCAATAAACACGCCTCGCCCGCCTCATGTTTGAAATCGCTTTTGATGCGTGGGTGTACCCATCCCGAACAAGGTAACGTTCATGCTCTACCTACCTTTTGAAATTTATCCAGCATATCCTAATTTGTACCTTGGTTCAGTCACTCTGTATAATACAATTGTTATCTGGGTAGATTTTTTCTTTCATCAGATAAATTCTATTTTATCGTATTGTTTGGTTGTCAACCCAGCTATATTTGCAGTTTCTCTAAATACTCTGGGATTGTCATTCCTATGAAGGCAGGAACCCACTCTGGACACGAACATGGATTCCTGCCGAGTCTATACTCGTGGAGGCGGGGGTAGGAATGACTGGCAAAAGCTGCAAAGATAGTTAACCCAACAATATATGCAAAATAATTAGGAGGACGTATGACTGCTTTTGAGAATGCAAAAATGTTTTTTGATGCATGTGAGTCGTGTGCTGGCTGGGCAGGTTGCCAGCAGTACGTCGTAGCAGACGCGCCGTTTGTGGCCCAAAGTGAACCATTGGTGGATGTCAATACGGTTGAGGCGTACTGCGATTGGATGGCTGGCTTTGGCACAGTCACAGCACCGGGTGCGCAGTATGAGCTACACACTGCCAGCTATGACGAAGAAACGAACACCGCTCTCTTCTTTGCGACATACCATGCCAAACACACGGGCGAAGGTGGTCCGGTTCCACCAACGGGGCAGGAGACCCATTCGCACTATGTGTATGCAATCACCATGAACGAGGAGAACAAGGTTGCAAGTATGGTCAAGATATGGAATGCACCTTGGGCAATGCGTGAGTTGGGTTGGATGTAGTCAATAATTAGGTTGTAAATTGATGAATTCGTGAATGGTTCATTCTGTTCAGGGGCGAGTTCAGAAATACAAGGAGAAAATAGGCATATGAGAAATGATTTAAACGGTAACACTACTTTCACCATGACCCGTCGTGGGTTTCTCAAGACAGCACTGGCAACCTCGATGATCACCTTAACGGCTGGTTGTCAACTCGTCATCGAAGATACAAGACAAAGCGGCGATGGGGCAACTGCTGAGGGGGGTGCCGATGAAGGACAACCTTCGGAGGGGATGGCATCTGTGAACGGCACTGAACTCTTTTACACACAGCTTGGATCGGGTGTCCCCATCATGGTGATGCATGGCGGGCTTGGGCTGGATCATGCCTATTTTCGACCCTTTATGGATGGGCTGGGCGATGTAGCTGAACTGACCTATTATGATCACAGGGGCAATGGTCGTTCAATTGCAGAGGAAAACTGGACCGATGTCGATTTTGCAACCTTTGCCGCCGATGCCGATGAACTGCGTAAGTCGCTGGGCTATGATAAGATTATTGTCTATGGGCATTCCTATGGTGGCTTTATTGCACAGGAATACGCAGCCCGCTATCAAGAGAATCTCAGCGGACTGATTTTGTCGAATACGTCACCCAATGTCATGGATTATGCGCCCGTAATGCCAGAGTGGGCGACCGAAGAGGCGATGGCGGCCTTTGGTCAGCTTTTTGCGGGGCCATTTGAGTCTGATGAGCAGTGGGGAGACGCCTGGTCAACGGCAGTTCAGCTCTACATGAAAAATATGGACACCAAAATCGCTGAGGATATCCACAATCGTACTCACTACAGCGCAGGGGCGTGGAATCATGCGGGGCCATTGCTGGGCAGTTACCAGATGAAGGGACGGCTTGCCGATATTGCTGTACCAACGCTTGTACTTGGTGGCCGTTTCGACTTCATCACACCGCCACAGGCACAGGAAGATATTCATGCAGAATTGCCAGACTCGACGATCACGATTTTTGACGACAGTGCGCATTTTCCGTTTATTGCCGAGAATGAGGCATATCTGAATGCAATTCGCGATTGGGTAAGCTCGCTGTAGCGTATTTGCGGGGTGACATAACCGTCATCCCAGCGGACGCCTATCATTTTATTGTAGGGTATGCAGGTCGTGTACACCGCATCTATTGCCGAGAATGAGGCATATTTTTGCCAAGTGGCTGGATGCGGTGGAAACGAATTAACTACGCAGCCCCAACAGGCACACGAATCGGTCCAGCATCATTGGGTCGCTCGTGAATCATGTCAATCAAGTTCTGCTGCAGTGATGCGCTTTCAGGATCGTCAAAAAGATTGACCATCTCATGTGGGTCGGCCACCAGATCATAGAGTTCACCTGCACCGCTGCCGAGGTCCATTGTCAGTTTATGCGTTTTGGTGCGCACGGTGCGCAGAGATAACTGAACACCAACACGGTTGGCGAGCAGTTCCCATTCGGCATAGGCGAAATCGCGAGAGGCGGTGCCATCTTGACTATCCTGCTCGATGAGTGGTCGCAACGATTGGCCGTGTTGAGTGAGCATGGGTGTGGCCTCGGCGTAGTCACAGAAGGTGGGTGAGAGGTCGAGCGTTGAGACTGGTTCATCAACCACTTTGCCAACTGGGACATCGGGACCGCGTACAATCATGCCGACACGCAGTAGCCCTTCGTAATGCATTGGTCCTTTGAGAACCAAGCCGTGATCACCGAGCCAGTCGCCATGATCCGAGGTGTAAATGACCAGTGTATCCTGGGCCAAGCCCGCCTCTTCCAGTGCAATCAGAATACGCCCGACGTTGTGGTCAATCAGTGAAATCTGGCCGTAGTAGTTCTGGATAATCTCGCGTAGCTGCTGGTCACTCTGCGGTTCAATGCGGCTGTACTCTTTGCGAATCTTGACATGTTCTGGCTTACCCTGTGGTGAACGCTCCACAGCAGCGCGATGCCACCACGGGCGATTGTCCAAATCGCGCTCACGATGCTCAGGCAGATCAATCTCGTCAAGTGGATGCAATTTGGACCAAGGTTCAGGTGCATCAAAGGGATGGTGCGGGTCGGGGAAGGATGCCCAGCAGACAAACGGCTCATCGGCATCCTGTCGTGACTTGATATACTCGACCGTCTGGTTGCCGACCCACGTGCTATTGTGATAGGCGACGGGCAACCCTGAATGAAAGGTCTGTGCTCCTGTGGTTTCCGGTGATATACGGTCGGCATAGTGGGCATTGCGTTCATGACCACGCCCATCTGCGTAATACCAACGCTCGTAGTGATGTCCCTGCGGCGGCTCTGCTGGGTCCCAATAGTTGTGACCCATTAGCAGTAACTCAATATTTTCCCAGCCCATATAAGGACCATGCCAATCATCGGCATATTGCGCAGAGCTGGTGATGCATTCCGGTGTTCCTGTTGGCTCGTTGGTGTGATAGGTCGCAAAATGCGCTTTGCCGATATACTTCGTATCGTAGCCTGCTGCTGATAGTGTGCCAGCAAACCCCTTTTCGCCAAGTTCAGGGTCAAGGTCGATGCCATTGTCATGCACCCCATGTGTGAGCGGCAACTGCCCCGTCAGGATGGATGCACGCGATGGTTGGCAGACAGGGTTGGGTGTGATACAGGCCGAAAAGCGTGTGCCATCCGCGGCCAGTTGATCCAGATGGGGTGTTTTGATGGCACGGCCTTCAAAGCCGTAGCAGTCACCGCGCTGTTGGTCCGATGTAATGAGTAAAATATTTGGTCGTTTCATGGTGGTTCCTTATTCCGGTGCAATAATTGGTTGGGCGGTTAATGTTGGTGGATGTATCTCCGTACCAGCAAAGGCCATGCCCTCTTCAAACCATGTGCGTGGTGCGGCCTGTCCCCACAGCGTTTGACGTTGTGGGTCCTTCAAATCCCACAGCACAGGTGGGTGGTCTGGATCAACGGTCAGGTAATCGCTGGCAAATAGCTCGGTGCGGTGTCCATCACGGTCGCGGATGTAGAGGAAGAAGGCGTTTGAGATGCCATGCCGTCCGGGTCCCCGTTCAAAGGCGTCGATATGCCCTGATGTCGCCAGCAGGTCACAGAAATTGATGATGTCAGTCGAGGTGGAAATCCAGATACCAATGTGGTGGAGCCGTGGTCCCGTGCCGTTGGTAAAGGCGACATCATGCACCCCCCCCTTGCGGTGCATCCACGTTGCCCAGAAGTCGCTGTTCTCTACAGTAATGTCATCGACCGTGGCCTCGGTAAGCTGAAAACCAAGCTCGTTGATATAGTATTCACTAGCCGCGTTGACATTGTTGTGGAAAAGATTTACGTGGTCGATGCGTTGGACACGCGCACCCCGATAGTAGCCATATTGTTGAAGGATACGCTCTCCACGCTGCATCTCAAAGTAAAATTCCAGCGGCACACCAAAGGGGTCGGTCGTGTGGAGCGTTCGTCCTTGTGCATGTTTGTCTACCCATGCAGTCGTGCGACCTTGGCTCTCGAAGTAAGCCTTGGCTTTGTCGAGATCATCCTCTGAGGCCACTTTGAAGCCCAAGCGATTGACCATCGGTTCATCAGCCTTCACCAGTACCAGCGAGTGGTGATTGAGTTCCTCCATGCCGCGCATATAAAGTGCATTGTCCGTCTCCTCTTCGCAATGATAGCCCAACATATTGCCATAAAAATCATGGGCGTAGTCCATGTCGGTGACAGCCCACTCCACATGGCTGACACGCACGATGTTGAATGGCGGCTCTAAATTTCGGTTTAGTTCTGGCATTTTTTCTCCTATTTATGCACAAAATAGTGTTGGGGG
>JBCCFC010000315.1:0-11265 GCA_039029935.1 Chloroflexota bacterium | reverse complement strand
TATTGTTGTTATTGTTGTTATTGTTGTTATTGTTGTTATTGTTGTTATTGTTGTTATTATCATCGTTAGGGGGTCTAGGATCATCCTGTTCAGGAGGTGGTGGCTGCTGCTCTTGGGTTGGTTCTAGTGTATCGCTATAGGCAAATGCACTTGACGACATAAAAAAGAACATGACAATTGCATACAACACCAACCAGATCAGGAAAAGCGAACGGAATGATATAATAAATGAGAATGGTGTCAATACAGAACTTTGTATTGAGGATGATGTATTCATCAACGTATCAACTCGAGAATTCTGGATAAACGACTGAGGATGCCCTAATGGAGATTTCTCCGTCATTAAATTTTGTACTGTAAAATTTTGTACTGTAAAACTTTGTGTAGAGAATTGGTTTGATGAAAAACTTTGTGTATTTGCTGTTGGAACCGTTGAAACTGAACCAAATGATTGTTCTGACATACTTGTTTTGATCATGACACTTGTTACTCCTATGATTATAACGACGCCCTGATTGTATCACAGATTAATTGAATCCGACTGGCATTTACAACGACTAAATTGGCTCAAAACGACTCAATTCTTTCAATTTTATGGTTCAGTACCGAACATCATGGACCAATATTTGTGTAGTGACGACGTATAGACCAACCATGCTCATCATTTTTCGTCACCGACCAAAGGTCTTATCGCATATGTTCAACAAATAGGGATAGTATAGGTTTGAACTATCAAACCGCTACGATTATAGCAGACTATTGAGCAGATGCGTCTTATCACATGTCAAGGACTGAATTGTACTTTTTCAAATGCTCATAGCTTCATAATGAATTTATACAATCGCGATCTAACCGCGCTTGATGATGCTGCGTTTACCCAGCTTGTCAATGCGGCTTTCAAAAACTATCACAGTGTCCTCACCTTGGGGCGTTCACCACTTGCGCATTCGCCATTGGTGACACCTGCCTTGGTGCTGGATAACGATTCACCAACAGTTGATGAACGTGGTCATGCCCTGCGCCGCGTATTACAGTGGGCTGTCGAACGCTTGGCCCCAGGTGGCATCAAATACCCACCTGGGGACTATCGGCCCTTTGATGACCCAACATGGAGTGATCCCCGTTGGTGGCATTATAATATCTTACGTCATCGTTATCTGGACCCACTCCATCCTGATGATTTTGTTGAAGGGGGACGGTTCACAGAAACGTTGTTATCCTTAACAGGAATCCCCAGCCCTGATACATTTTTTGATGAACGCAATCGCGCCATCAAAGAGGTCGCACAACGACTGCAACGGTTGTTAACCTTTGATAGCAACAATCTTCTCGGCGTCAATGATAGCACAGCAAATGACGATGCGGATCATGCTGCCGCAGCAAAACTCCAGCAGTTGGCATTGGATGAGGTCTATCGTCCACTACAGACCCCAGCGAATGCGAACGCACTTGCCATTTTTGGCATTGCCGCCACCTTTGGCGATGTGTTTCCGCGTGCGCTGTTGATTCAAATGGCACTCACAGAGAAATTGGGTGCTGATGGCAAGCTCGGGAACCAGCCACTTGATGTGGATACCATCGAAAACATTTTGGATGAGCTGATCGGTAGCCGTTTATTACTCACAGGGGACAATGGTCGCAACTTGTGGCTTTCGCCTGTCTTACAGCAATATGTCTATGTACGCCAAGATAGTCATCAGTTGCGCATCCGGCATCAGCAAATTGCAGAATATTACGCACAACAATATGACAACTTGAATGCAGCACGTCATTTACAAAAAGCACAACAATGGTCTGCCGCTGCTACAACATTGCTCGCGGCGGCCAACGATTTGATGAATGAGCTCCAAGTTGAAGAGTTACGCGCCACGCTTGTCAATTTCCAACAGACTCATCTGAATCCAGATGAATGGCGACGAGTGCAGGTCTTATTAAGTGATTTATATGCCAGCGAGGGCAAACAGGAAGAAGCGGTTGCAGCATGTCGCCAAGCATTACAGGCAGCAATATCCGCAGAGCAACAGGCACACATCTATCGGCGCATGGGGAAACTCTATGAAAATCATAATCCGATGCACGCGCTGACATATTATCGACAAGCCAAGGAGCGGTTTTCTGTTGGTGACCCAGAGTTGCTCATCATGCTAAAAGATCGGGCGTGGGTCTATATCTTTCAACAAGAATGGAAAAAAGCGGATGATGATTTGCGATTAGCACTGTCACAGACGTCATCTGCCCCCAAATTCAGAGAACAACGTGCCGATATTTATGATGCCTTGTCGAGTTTAAATCGGCGTCAAAAGTCATATGAGGCATCTATTGACTATGCGCAACAAGCTTTAGCATTACGAGAAGAAATTGGCAACCCCATGCGCGTTGCTGCATCATTTAATAACTTAGCCTTAATTTATCGAGCCATGAAAGCCTATCCCAATGCAATCCATGCATTCTACGACGCCATGCGCATCTATGCACAAATCAACAATCAAGAACATATCGCCACCGTTTGGCTCAATATCGGGGTCACGCATTATTTTCAAGAAGTGTTTCAGGAAGCAGCGGATGCCTATACGAAGTCTCTTGCGATCTGTAAGGGAATTGCTGCGCCCTTGATTGAAGTCAAGGCACTGTCGAATTTGGCTGAATGCTGGGCTGAAATGGGTGATGGCGAGACGGCGCGGCGGCATTGGGCAGCGGGCTATGCATTGAGTAAAGAGAAAGGATTTTCAGAGCAGATCGCCTACTATGAGCAGTTACGTAAAACAATGCCTTTACTGCAATCTGCATCGGTCTACCAACCACAATCCTATTCTATGGCTGAGGCCAGTTCGCCAGTGACTTCGGAGACACAGGCCGATGTGCAGTCACCCTATGCATCGTTGTTGGCAAAGCTGCCCAACCATCTGCTGAGTCAACTGACACCCGACGAGCAAGCGGTTTTGAGTTTAGCCGCGCAAGAGGGACGTATCACGCCTAAGACGATTATGGATACATTGGATGTCAGCAAGGCAACCGCAACCCGTCGTTTGGCGGCATTGGCAAAAACAAATCATTTGGCGAAACATGGCAAAGGCCGGGGAACCTACTATGTTTTGGCAGACGAACTGACGACAACCGCATCTCAAGCTCCATCCACAGAGAGCATACATCAAGCCAATGGTCATCACCATATTGTCTATCAACAGAAACTCGGCTCCATTTGGCAAACACAGCAAACGACTTTGCTAGATACTTTTGGGGTTTCGGCGTTGGGTCTACTCAATGGTGACAATCAGCCTCATGGAGAAACGTCAGTCCACATGGTGCGGGTTGTCGCGCAGTTTAACACAATGCCAAACCTGCTGGACTTTTTTGAGCTAGAGCGAACCTTGCAAGGGTGGTTTGAAAATGGATTGGATTTGCTGCCAGTGGAAACGGTTTCAAGGGACACAACAGAAATTGTTTGGCTATGATTGGTGATGCTATACTCTTCTAGTAGGTTTATCAGATTGGACCAATCTAATGCAATAATTGAACTACCGCTAAAACGGTTTGAAACCACACATTCTCGATAAAAAGTAAAATTCTGTAATAGTCAATAACAATTTGAAGCAAAAATTAGTGTTCCGGCCCTATTCGTGTCCAGAATAGCCGACACAAATAGGGACGGAACACTAATTTTTGTTTAGACTTTGCTTGACCATCGCGAAAATTATTGATTTACAAGCAATTTTCTAAGAAATAATTACATAAAGGAACAAAACCATGTCATCACAACAAACAGATTTTCAGCGCGATCTCATCGACCGCCTTGCCCAATCCGTTTATCTACCCTTTGCTATGTTAGCGGGGATGCAGCTTGATCTATTCACGCCACTCCAACATGGGCCACTCACCGCAGAAGAATTGGCAGTGGCACTGGCTGTCAAACCGGATAAGTTATCGCTACTGCTCTACGCGCTGGTCAACACACGTTTACTATCCGTTGAACGCGATGAAGCGGGCATCGACCATTTTGCCAATACACCCGAAGCCGACTATTTCTTGGTCAAAGGCAAGCCCTCCTATCGAGGCAGCTTGCATGAAGCGTTTAGCGATATGTGGAACTCGGCACTTCACACCGCAGAGACCATTCGTCACGGTCAACCGCAGGCCAAACATGATTTTCACTCGATGGACCCAGCGGAACTGGCTGTCTTTTTTCGTGGACTCCATGCCGGAGCAACGGCAACCGCACGGGCGTTGATGCGCCGCTATGACATGAAACTGCATCGCTCGCTGCTTGATGTTGGTGGTGGCTCTGGTGGGCTGGCAATTTCGCTGGTCAATGCATTGCCTGCGCTACATGCCACTGTTGCCGAGTTGCCATCGGTCACATCCATTACACAACAATTTATCGACGAAGCGGGTGTTGGCGAACGCGTCACCGCGTTGACGATTGACGTGGCAAAGGACGCATTTAGTGGCGACACCACCTATGACGCTGCTGTCATGCTCAACTACACCCAAATCCTGTCCATTGCAGATATCCGTTCCTCGCTCCAGCATGTCTATGAGGTCCTCGACCCCGGTGGCGTCCTCTATATTGTCGCTGCCGTGCTGGATGATGAACGCACGACGCCAATCGAGACAGTGGGTATGAACTTGGTGTTTCTCAATATTTATGATGATGGTCGTGCCTATACAGATGGCGAGTATCGTTCGTGGTTGGCGGAGGCTGGGTTTGTGGATTATGAGCGAATGTCACGGGTGGGCGTGACAGCGAGTTTTATTCGTGTATGCAAGCCGGGGTAGGTTGTGGGAAAAGTTAGCAGATGAGCCTCAACTTGTCAACGCAAATTGACACCTATGTGTAAGTATGTTCTGTGTAAATATGTTCTGTGTAGATATGCTCGTCAATGTTGAGGTAGGGGCAAGAGGTAGGAGTAAAAAGTCTCCCAATAAAAAAACAGGCCGTTAAATGCAGTATTTCCCCCGATAGACGCCTAAGCGCCAATACTACAGATAACAGCCCGACTGTGATTAGGTAACAAATATACCTCCCCCGATAGCGGCCGTAGCCGCGGTATAGTTATTACCTAATTGCTCATAAGTATATCACAGTTCATTTGCGTTGTCAATAGGCAAAATGCATAAAATTTGTAAAAAAATAGAGCCAAACCAAAGTCAACCACAAATTCGCAACATTTTTTACAAAATCTTTTTACAAAGGATATGTATAGGTGTAAAAGCCATCCGCATCTGGTGTTGTAGATTGGCGTATAAACCCGACCGCATCCATGCATCGCTGGCTCCCAATGTTGTCTACTTCAGCCGTTCCTTGCAAATGCGATAAATCTACCAACTCTGCGCGTTGTAATAAGGAACGGAGGATGCGTTTACCATACCCGCGTCTGCGCAGAGTTGGATTGACGACCAGCCCGACGTGTCCAACCGATCCGGATGGGGTCCTGTGTTCAATGTCCATCTGTACATGCCCCACTGCTCGCTCATCTTCATAGATCAGCCATGCATAGACAGTGGGTGTTTCCATGACATAAGTGAGCCATGCATCTGTCGGTGGTTCATACCGATGGCGTAGTTCTTCATCGGTATACCATGCATCATAGATTGCAACATTGGACTCATCCACGGAAACAAATCGAAGTAATGACACAGTTCTTTAAAATCCTCCGCACTCAACAGGAAAATCTACATGTTTAACAGCCGAGCCTGCACTTTCTCGCAAAATTCATTCATCTTTTCTTCTGTGACTCGCACTTCGTCTGGCACATGCGCAGCACGAAAAATGTTTGGTCCACGCAGTTCGTCTGGCTGGTCGGCCATGCGCGGTATGATGTGAACATGCACGTGTGGGTGGTTGGGCGATTCGGCAAACTGGACGACATAGGTTTTCATGCACCCCGTCAGTTCTTCCAGAATGATGGAGACACGACGAATCAACACACCCAGTTCTATCCCCTCTGCTTCGCTCATCTCATGAATAGCAGCAATATGACGGCGTGTGACCAATACCATCCAACCTAAAATTGACGTGTTAAAGGAATGCGCGACATCCCAGTACGCTGTACGCTGAATACAATCCCAGAGCGGGGCCTGTCCCTGATCACGTCGGACAACCAATTCACAGGTATGGCAGTTTGTGACGACACTCATCGTTATGCACCCGTTAACGCTTGCACACCAGGCCATTCACGCCAGATATTTGTATACGCATCTTTGCCGATTTCGTCACAATTTTTATGGCGCAGCCGTGCAATAACGGCAAGGCGTACATCGGCGGCGGCATTGGCGCAGGCTGCATGGAAAATCTGGTGATGCGCCAGAATGAGATCGCCCGCTTTGGCTGTAATCATCAACGGTTCTTCGGGCAAGTCAATGCGAGGGACACCTTGACTGAGAACCTGATGCCCTTCTTTCGTAAAGTAGTCTGCAAATGTGCGATGCGATTTGGGCCAAACGGTAAAGTTGCCGCTGTTGATTTCTGGAACATCAGCCAGATAAATCACGGCAAAGGCCGTAAAATTGCGTTTATAATCTCCCTTGGCCGTCCCGTTGGTTCCGTTCCCAATCCCATCAATGTGACCACGTGGCACAGGTGGTATCTCGCCCAACGGCAACGGAAAGCGCGGATAGGGCTTGGCACGCTCTACAGGCAGGACATTCCCTTCTCCCATCAAAGACTCGGCCAGTGACATCACAGGTGTTTTGTTATACAGATCAAGAATAACAGGGGCGTCCAACAGTTCAGCACAAAAGAATCCAGATCGATTGCGTGATAAGTCTTCACCACTGATGCCTATATGACCAATAGAATGGTTGACGGCACGGCGAGCGGCAGTTACATATTCTTGAGGAATGGCCTTGGGTATGATCAGATACCCTTCTTCGATAAATTGACGTTTTTGTTCTGTGGTGAGCATTGTGTTTCTCCTTTATAAGCGTTGGAGCGTTGGAGCGATGGAGCGGAAAAACGGTGAAATGGGGAAACGGTGAAATGGGAAAACAGTGAAGAATTGTAATGGTACAACGCTTCACCGTTCCACCGCTTCATCGCCCCACCACGTCATCGCTCCATCACTGACTAACGCATTTCATCATTACCAGATAGGCCACGGGTTGACGGCTGCATACTTTCATTACTGCTTGGTGCGTTCTGCACTGCATTACCTAAATCTGCCAAAAACGCCTTGACGCGCTCCTGAATTGCATCAATCGTCGAGCCGATACCAGGGATTCCCGCAAACAAGGCAAGCTCTTCGTCGGTTAACTCATAACTAGCCAATGCTTCATCCAGATTTTCTTCCAACGCCCTACGAAAATCGGCATCATTTTGTGACCGAACATAGACTTGTTCTAATTGTGATTGTGACATGTGTTCCCCCTATCAATTTCTTTGATACAAAATCAATATAAAAATATGTGTATATTAGTAGTATCACAAGAAGTATATGGTGTCAAATCATCTGATAAGCCACGAGGAAAGTGTTATCTTGCTCTCTTGAATCATCGTTTATTGCGTGGTATGCTTATAGTCACATCAATGGTATCATGCATTCTCTATAGCAAACACAAAAATTTTATTTTGATAGGTGTTTCGTTGTTAATATATTGCTTATATAAGGTATATGAGTCGAACATCGCTATTCTTGCCCTAACAACAACGGAATATCTATAGAACCAGGCAGAGCATACGATGAGTCAACAAATTTTATTAGTCGAAGATGACGCCGCCCTACGCGAGTTAGTGGTTTACAATTTAGAAATAGATGGGTACGAAATATATACGGAAGCTGACGGGTTGGCTGGGTTGAAGGCTGCGCGTCAAAAACCGAGTCCAGATATCATTGTGCTTGATGTCGGTCTCCCCAAGATGGATGGGTATGAGGTTTGTCGCGCATTACAACAAGACCCAGAGACAGCCAGCATTCCTGTTATCTTTCTAACCGCTCGAACTACAATGGATGATAAGCTAAAAGGGTTTGAAAGTGGGGCAGTGGATTATTTGAGTAAACCCTTCAAAATGCCTGAACTAAAGGCGCGCGTTCGTGCCTTATTGCGCCAATCGCAGATGGGGCGTCAGCAAGCCAAGGAGGCAGAGGCTGTCGCGGCCAAAGCACAGGCAGAAGCGGCAGAAGCACAGGCAGCCGCGGCCAAGGTGGATGAGGAGATGGCACAGGCCGCATCCATTCAGCGTAGTCTCTTGCTAACAGAAATGCCAAATATTGAAGGGGTTGATATCTATGCAGAATGCCGTCCTGCCAAACATGTTGGTGGGGACTTGTATGATCTAATTGTACGGCGCGATGGGCAATTTTGTGTGGTCGAGGCGGATGTCAGTGGGAAAGGGATGCCTGCGGCCCTGATTATGACAGCAACACGGACAGCCCTGCGCGCAGCCGTCAACATGGCAAAGAATCCCCAGATGATGATTGATATGGTGAATGATAGCCTCTATGATGATTTAACCACAACGGGTAAGTTTGTCACCAGCATGTTGCTCTTTTACAAAGTAGACGAGCGAGAAGTCACCTATGTGAACGCGGGTCACTCGTTGGTGATGTATTGCCCCAGCGGAGGCGAAACCGCCATTATTGAAGCTGATGGTCCACCGTTAGGTGTACTCAGCTTTTTTGAGTATGAACAGCAAGTATTCACGTTCAACCATGGCGATGTGTTGGTCCTTAGCTCTGATGGTTTTTGCGAGGCGGAAGCACCCAATGGTGAAATGTTTGGCTATGATCGCCTGCTCGAAACGGTGACAAATCTAAGTAGTAGACCCTATAGCGCACAGGAAATTGCCGATCAACTTTTTGATGCCGTGACCACCTTTGCTGGCGACGCAGAGCAGGCAGATGACCAGACGTTAATTGTGATGAAAGGAAGATGAGTGAAGAGTGAAGAGTGAAGAATTGATGAATTCATTGTAACACCATCACACCCACACACCATCACACCCACACACCATCACACCCACACACCATCACACCCACACACCATCACTCCTACTCCCCCGGTGGCTTCGGTGGCACAAGCGTGGGTACTTGATTGGCGGGGACACGTTTCGTCACCATATACCAATCGACAAAGGTGTCAAACCGTCCACGAGGATCGTGAAGGACGCCAATCTGGGCGTTCTGGACTTCTGTACTTATGCCATAGGTATAGATGGGATACAGAATTGGCAATGCAGGCAATTCTTCGCTAAAGATGTAGTGAAATTGGCGATACAGTTCTTGTCGAATCTCTTCATTTTCGGTTACACGGACCCGTTGCAGAATCTCATCAGCTCTTTCATTGCGCCAATTGCTAAAGTTTTGCCCCGTACCACCGGATGCATTGGCCGCCTGTGTGCTGTGCCAGAGCGGATAGGGGTCCGGATCGCCAGATAATTCCCAACTCACCAAGGCAACGCTAAAGTTACGCGGCACTAAGATGTCATTGACCAATGCAGCAAAGTTGGAGGGTTGCGCTACCGTATGTACACCAATCGCCCGCCAATCTTCGGCAATCTGCTGCGCAATGGCGTAGTGAATGCTGTCGTTGTTGACATGGAAGAGCAGTTGCATAATTTGTCCGCCATTATCACGGACACCATCACTATCACTATCAATCCATCCGCTCTGTGTCAATAGTTGCATGGCCTTTTGTGGATCATACTCATATTGAATCACATCATCACTATAGGCCCAATTGGTCGGCGGCAACAGTGTATGCGCAATCACGCCATATCCCTGCGTCGTTTCTGCGACAATGCGTTCACGGTCAATGGCATGATAAAGTGCCTTGCGGACCAACGGATCGCGCAGAAACGGGGCGTCGGCACTATCAAAGTTAAAGAGTGCGAGCAGGTGTTCGGATTCAACCGTTGAAAACAGATTCAGATCATCCCGTGCATTGGCAATCGGCAGATCACTGGGCAACACTTGGCTGATACCATCAATTTCGTCTTGCTCAAAGGCGGTGAAGAGGCTGGGATGGTCTGGATAAAAATGTAATTCTAACGCGGATAGATAGGCAGGCTTACCCACATAGAACGGGCTGGGGGAAAATTGAATCAGACGAGCATCGACCGCAGTCACCTGTAGTGGACCATTGCCAATGGGGATGCCGTCTAATGGCAGTGTTGTCAATTCGACAGGTGTTTTGTGTGACCAAATGTGCTGAGGCAGCAGCCCGATGGTTGTGTAAGACAAAAATGGAATAAATGGCTCTTGCAACGAAAACCGGACGGTGTAGTCATCTAGCTGTTCTACTTGGACAGTCCGCCAAAGCTGAGACAATACTGGTAGATTGGCGACACTTTCATGTTGTAATACACCAATGGTAAAGAGTACATCCTCAGCCGTCACAGGTTGCCCGTCATGCCAAAATTGATCGTCCTTGAGCCGAAAGGTATAGATGCGGCTCTCCGTAATTGTCCAATCCTCGGCTAAATCCGGTACGACGCGCCCATCGTTGTCGAGCTTGGTCAAACCACGATAGAGCAGACCACAGAGATCACGGTCTACTTCGCTGATTGTACAAAAAAAAGGGCTAAATGTCTGCGGATTGCCCGCAACTCCCTCGCGAAAAACACCGCCCTGTGCTGGGATAAGCACAGTCGTAATGTTATAGGTAGAATAGCCTAAGAGCGTCGCCAACAGTAGAACGCCAATGAGTACAAGGATTACTTGCCAGCGAAGATGGCGTTGCAGAGGCACGGCTGGCGATACCGTTGATTGTGTGATAGGTTGCCCTGATGATTGCACAAAGAATGCCTATGTAATTTTTTACGACGAATCCACAGCGTCAATATCTACAGCGTCAATACCTGTGGAATAGGCATTCTCTAATGCCGGATTCTCATGTATGACCCGCACTAGAGAGTGCTCAATCCGCGTTATTTTTAATATCTGGCTTATTCAAACAT
The DNA here is from genome assembly GCA_039029935.1 of Chloroflexota bacterium. GTDB lineage: Bacteria > Chloroflexota > Anaerolineae > Caldilineales > Caldilineaceae. Next base: position 374 of record JBCCFC010000315.1, on the reverse strand, counting down.
CACAGCAAGCAACGAAACCAATCCAAACAACCCCGCCAAGATAAATGTCACTTGGAAGAGTGTTTTTTCCATGCCACGACGGGTGCGATAGATATCTGTACCGCCAAAGACGCTACCCAAGCCACTGCTAGATTGGCCTTGGATCAAAACTACACCACTCAAGGCAATGCCCAAAATCATGGTGGCAATCATCAAATAATCACTAAATGACATCAATCAATCTCCTGAATTTTATGAAAAAGCTTTCAGCTAATCAGCCGTCAGCGTTCAGCCAGAATCTAACCTTATCTCCTGGCTGATTTTATACTTTCCTATACGATATCAAACTATCTATTTCAACGACATGCGTTTTTGTAGAATCATTATTTTTTGAC